>DATFCC010000330.1:0-7162 GCA_035253505.1 Hyphomicrobiaceae bacterium | reverse complement strand
GCTCCGGTCGCGATCCTGAGACTCGCCAAGGTCACATCGCCGCAAATGCCGCTGTTGCATGCCTGGCTGGACGCCCTTGCAGCGGGCAAGCCCATTCGCGCGTTCTCGGACATGACCATGGCGCCGACCCCCCTGGACCTGGTGACCGGGGCGATCGCGGCGCTGATGCGCGACCGCGCCGCCGGCGTGTTCCAGCTCACGGGCCCCGCGGATGCAACGTATGCCGATATCGGGCTCCACCTTGCCCGGCGCCTCGGCGCGCCTTCGGCGCTGGTCGAGGTGACGAGTGCGGAGGCGAGCGGCATGCCCGCCGGGTCCACGCCTGCACATACGACGCTCGACTCGAGCGCGCTCCGGGAACGCTACGGCATTGCGGCACCGGGCGTATGGCCCGTCATGGATACCGTGTTCGAGGCCTGGTGCCGCGGGCGCCGATAAGATGGCGCATCCTCAACTCCGTCCATGCTCCCGGCAGGCCTCCCGTACACCGGAAGAGCGACGAAGCCGGGTGCGAGGCCGTCGCTGCCTCATACAGGTGTGACGGAAAGTGAACTTGGCATCGACCGAGCCATCAGACGGTGCCCAGAGTACGAGACATCCCTCGCGCAGCCGCGCCCCTGCCCGCTGGCGCCTCAGCCGACGTTGAGCAGAACGCGGCCCGCATTGCCGCTGCGCACGAGGTCGAGGGCGGCATTGACCTCATCGAGCGGGAACTCGTGCGTGATCAGGCCGGCGAATGATATGCGCCCGGCGTCGTGCAGCCGCACGATGCGCGGGATATCCACGTGCGGCACGGCATCGCCGCCGTGCGAACCCGTCAGCACCTTGTTGAAGTGGATCGGCAGCGTGTAGATGCTGACCTTCTCGGCGGGCACACCGACCAGGACGCAGGTGCCGTCCGCATGGGTGAGGTCGTAGGCCAGCTCGATCACCTCCTTGACGCCGGTCGTTTCGATCACCTTGTCGGGCCCTCTGGCGCCGACGATGGCGCGGACCTCGGCGGCAACATCCGCCGTCTTCGCGGAATTGATGACGTGGGTTGCCCCGAACCTGGCCGCCATCTCCAGCTTGTTGTCGAGAATGTCCACCGCGACGACCGGGTAGGCGCCCGCCAGGGCAGCGAACTGCACCACGTTGAGACCTACCCCGCCCGCACCGAAGACGACGACGGACTGGCCGACCTTGGTCTGGGCATCGTTGCAGATCACACCGGCTGCCGTCGTCACCGCGCAGCCGAGCAGCGGCGCGATCTTCAGGTCGAAGCCCGCCGGGATGGGCGTCATTCGGTTTTCCGACACGACCGCGTGGGAATTGAAAGTCGTGACCCAGCCTGCATTGAGCTTGCGGCCCTGCCAGCCGTAGGACGGCGGCGTGCATTGTATGCCAAGGCTCGGGCGCCAGTGCAGGACGACCGTGTCGCCGTCCTTCACGTTGGTGACGCCCGGCCCCGTCCCCATCACCGTGGCCGAGGCCTCGTGCCCCAGGAGATGCGGCAGGAACTTGTCGGGACCCTTGGCCGCGGCGATCTCGTTGAGCTGGGCGCCGCAGATGGTGGTGTGCAGCACCTTCACCAGCACCTGGCCCACGCCCAGATCGCCTGGCAGGTCGATCTGGTCGACGACCAGTGGCCGGCGGGATTCTGCCAGGATTGCTGCCTTCGCCTTCTTCACCTGCATGCGCAGCCCGCCCCCCTGCCGGCGATCACTCGAAATAGATGAATTCGTAGTCGCCCGTGTAGCCGAATTTGTTGTAGAGCCAGATCCACTCGGAGGTGTGGAAGAGCGACTCCGCCGTCAGCGCCCAGCATTGCAGGTTGAAGAACTCGGCCACGTTGCGATAGCCCTCGACCATGATGTAGCCGTTCTTGCCCACGCGCTCGATCTCCATCACCGCCGTTTCCAGCTCGTAGACCCGCAGGTTGTGCAGGGTGCCGAGCGAGATGACGAGGTCGAAGTGGTCGTCGCCGTAGGGATAGGGGTCCTGTGCGCGATAGGTGAAAAGATTGGCGCGAACGGCCTCGTGCGCATTGGCGAGCCCGTGCTGTGACACATCGAAGCCGGTCACCTCGAGGCCAGGCAGAATCTTCTTCAGCTCGTAGAGCAGGAAGCCCTTACCGCAGCCGACATCCAGAAGCCTCGACCCGTTGTTCAGGCGATAGGTGTCGATGAGCGCTTTTGCCACGGGCGCCCAGCGACCGTCGATGAAGCGATAGCCGCCGTAGCCGAAGCGGCGATCGCCGTCCCAATAGTCGAACTCGTACTCGCGCGCCTTGATCGAGCAGTTGATCTTGTCGTCCGTCATGCGGCCGATGTAGTCGCGCTTCGTCATCTTGTGCAGCGGCGTCACGATATCGAGCAGACGGCCCATAGGTTCCCCGGTGTTGCTTCAAGATTCGCCCGGCATGTCCGACGTGCGAACGGGGCAGCGCGAATTCGAGCTCCCGCATGCGCGAGGGGCGTTGTGACAGCCATTTCAAGCGAAATCCAGGCTCATCGTCGCATGCCCGCGCGACAGAACGGCGTAGCCTCGGTTCCCGATTTTCGCGGCCCCGGCTGCGCGCCGCTTGCGCTTGCCGCCGCGGCCACACCCGCGCCGCCCTGGACCCGGGATTTGGCATTGCCTATCCTGCCCTTTTGGTGCAGACGTGCGCCGACGGGCGGTATTTTTTGCGAAGACTGGCATTGCATGCGAGCTGCGGCGAGACAGCACCGCGGGCCTCGCACGGAACAGGGGCGGTTCGCATCCAAATGGAGTACAGCAAGTCACAGTTGCAGTCGTTCGGCGGGGATATCTATCTGGGTGTGAAGGCGAGCGAGATCTGGACTATTCTCGGCTGGAACGACATCCGCCAGCGCTACCGCCGCTCCACCATCGGCCCCTTCTGGATCACGCTCAGCACCGGCATCCTCATTGTCGGACTAGGCTTCATCTACAGCCACATCTTCAAGACGACCATCGAGACCTACCTGCCCTACCTGGCCCTGGGCTTCATCGTGTGGGGGTTCATCTCGACTGTCACGAACGAAACCTGCGGGGCCTTTCTCGACAGCGAGCACATTCTCAAGCAGATCAGGATCCCGTTCTCGGTGTTCGTGCTGCGCGTGATATGGCGCAACTTCATCGTCTTCCTGCACACGATCGTCCTGTTCGTGCCGATCTCGATCGTGTTCGGTATCGTGCCCGGCTGGACAAGCCTGCTGGCACTGCCGGGGCTTCTGCTCGTGGTGCTCAATCAGTTCTGGCTCGGCACCATACTGGCAGTATTCAGCGCCCGCTTCCGGGACGTTCCCCAAATGGTCGCCGCCGTCACGCAGGTTGCGATCTTCGCCACACCCATCATGTGGCCGGTGAGTGCGCTCGGCGATCACACCTTCGTCGCCGATATCAACCCCCTGCATCACATGATCGATATCGTGCGTGCGCCGCTGCTGGGCGAGGTGCCAGGCGCCTTGTCCTGGCTGGTGGCCCTGGGCCTCAACGCGGTGAACATGCTGCTGGCCGTCGCGCTGTTGCAGCGGGCCTCGAAACGGCTCGTCTACTGGCTGTGACGGCGCAAGCCGACGGGGAGACCTCATCGCGTGGCCGACATCGTTGCCAGCAACGTCTCGATCGACATCCCGATCTACGACATGGCGAGCAACTCGCTGCGGAAGATGCTGCTCGGGCGGGTGGGGGGTAATTTCGCCTCGGAGGGATCGCACGTCATCATCCACGCACTCAAGGACGTCAGCTTCGAAGCCAACGCCGGCGACCGCATCGGCCTCATCGGCGGCAACGGCTCCGGCAAGACGACCCTGTTGCGCGTGCTGTCGGGGGTATACCCGCCGACCCGCGGCTCGATCGAGGTGCATGGCCGGATCTCGCCGATGCTCGATACCCAGCTCGGCATGAGCATGGATGCGACCGGCATCGAGAACATCCGCATGTGCGGCGTGCTGTGGGGGCTGGCGCGCGAGGAGATCGAGGCTGGCATCGATGACGTCGCCAGCTTCACCGAGCTCGGCGAGTATCTGAAGGTGCCGGTGCGAACCTACTCGGCGGGCATGCGTCTTCGGCTGGCGTTCGCCATTGCCACGCTCCGTCATCCCGACATCCTGCTGCTCGACGAGGTGATCGGCGTCGGCGATGCCGCGTTCTTCGGCAGGGCGTACAAGCGCCTGCAGGGGCTCATCGAACGCTCGCGCATCCTTTTCGTCGCCTCGCACACCAACAAGATCCTCGAGGACCTGTGCACCAAGCTGCTGTGGCTGCACCAGGGCTCGCTGGTGGCATTCGCCGGCGTGCACGAGGTGCTGGACGCCTACACGCGCGATGGGCCGGATGTCGCGCGCGAGAGGTTCCGGCAGGCGCCGTCGGCGGCGCCGGCACCGGTCTAGCCCAGCATGGCGGAAGAAACGGGCGGCACCGGAGCGCTGCGTGCCGGCTGCGGCGCGCCTAGGCGGCTGGGCGTCGTGCTGCCAAACTACAACCATGGACACTGCATCGCCCGCGCGCTGGAGGCGCTGCTGGCCCAGGATCGGCCGCCTGATGAGATCGTTATCGTCGATGATGCCTCCATGGACCGCAGCATCGACGTGATCGAAGGGTTCATATCCCGATCCGCGCCGATCCGGCTCTTGCGCAACGAGGTCAACCAGGGGGTCGCGCGCAGCTTGCAGCGCGGCCTCCTCGCCAGCGAGGCCGAGTACGTCTATTTCGCCGCCTCGGACGACTGGGTGCTGCCGGGCTTCTTCTCACTTGCACTCGACGTGCTCGCTCGCCATCCGGATGCCGGCTTCTTCTGCGGCGACGCCCTGCTCATCGATGCGGCGACCGGCGGCTTCTACGGCTACCGCCCGGCCGTCAGGCCGCGCTATCGCTCCGGCCGGCTGGGTTGCGAGGAGGTTGCCGGCCTGCTGAGGACCGCGGACAACTGGATACTCACCGGCAGCTCCGTGTTTCGCCGGGAGCTCGCGGTCGCCGAAGGCGGTTTTGCCGCCGATCTCGATTCCTTCGCCGATGGCTTCCTTGCGCGCAAGATCGCTCTCCGGCATGGATGCTGCTATGCCCCGGCCGCGGTCGCCGCCTGGTGCGTCTCTCAGGACAGCGTCTCGCGCCGCAACGCGCGAGGCGCACAGAAAGCCCTCGCTCTTCTCGAGACGGTGCGCGGGCGCATCGCGGCCGACCCGGTCTTCCCCGCCTGGTACGCGGACAAGTTCGAGAGCCGGTGGCGCTTCGCCACACTGCGGCTGGCCATGGAGGAGACGGAGCCGGATGCCGACTTCATCGCCTCCATGGGCGCCGGCTCCGGCGCCGACCGGGTGCTGATGCGGAGCCTGTCCGGCCTGCCCGGCGCGCGGGTGCGACGGCTCGCGGCGCTTGCCTGGTTCTGGTACCGCTGGCGGCCCTACCGGCTGATCGACCTGGCGGGGACGGTCGCCTCGCGCTGGTTGCAGGGTGCGTCAGGTCGCGCGCGAGGTGGACTGCCTGGGAAGAGCCCGTAGCGCAGGTCAGGGCCGGGCCGGTGCCCGCTCCGTGATGCGCGTTGCGATCAGCAGCTCCATGCTGCGCTGCTTGCTGCTGGCCCTCCAGACGTTATGGATCTCGAAGGCATCCTCATAGGGCGGCTTGACCATGAAGTCGCCGGTGCCGAGCCCGAACAGGCCGAGCCCGAGGACACGGTGGCGGAACAGGTCGTCGGGCAGCCGCCGCACGACCATGCCTTCGGTGTTGTAGGCGTGACCGGTCGCCTGGCCGATCAGGTGCTCCTCGATCACCTGACCCGGCGAGAACCGCCACCACGTGAAATGATCGACGAAGACGATGACGAACACCCAGATGAGCATCAGCACGGTGGAAAAGGTGAGGTAGAACGCGAGATTGAGGTGGACCCGCAGCAGGGACAGCCAACCGAGCGCGGTGTTGACACCGGGAATGTGCAGCGCGCCCCAGACCAGGGCGCCGGCCACGAAAATGAGCATGAACGAATAGACGCCGCGCGCCCTCACGTTGGTGAAGACGCCCACGAACAGCACCAGCCCGATGAACGACAGGCCGAGCCATGGCGAGGGATGGAACAGCACCACCTTGTCGGGGCTCGCCGCCAGCTCGCGCACGCCGACGCCCTGCACGTATGTGATCGCGGCGCAGACGTATCCGTAGGCCCAGATCGCCCACCAGTAGAAGAGATTGGAGTGCTGGTAGACGCGCAATTCGCCGGCACGCGTTCCCGCAAACCAGCGCCGCCGCTTCCTCGCCCCCGTGACGGGTGCGCCGCTGCCGGCCCTGGCCGGCGCCAGCTCGGGAGCATTCGCTACGCTCGCATCCATGACGTGCTCCGTTCCGGTTCGAACAGGAGCGTCCGCATCCCGGACACCCGCCAGGGAGGAGAATATGCAAAAATGGCAGAATCACAAGCGCGGTGGCGGGACTTGGGGCAAAGAGGTCCGCACCGGGATCGCGAACTGCCCTACGAAACTGAAGGCGCGCCGCCAAATAACCGGCGCGCCCCTTCAGTCGCGCGTGATGTTGGCTGAGCCTAGTTCCGGGTCTTGTCGACCAGGGCCTTTTCCTTGATCCAGGGCATCATGGCCCGCAGCTTGGCGCCGACCTCCTCGATCTGGTGGGCGTCGTTGAGGCGGCGGATGGCCTTGAACTGCGGCTGGCCGGCCTTGCACTCGCGGATCCAATTGGAGGTGAACACCCCAGTCTGGATGTCCTTCAGGATGCGCTTCATCTCGGTGCGGGTGGCGTCGTTGATGAGGCGCGGCCCCGACACGTACTCGCCGAACTCGGCGGTGTTGGAGATCGAGTAGTTCATGTTGGCGATGCCGCCCTCGTAGATGAGGTCGACGATCAGCTTCACCTCGTGCAGGCACTCGAAGTAGGCCATCTCCGGGGCGTAGCCGGCCTCCACCAGGGTCTCGAAGCCGGCCCGGATCAGCTCGACCAGGCCGCCGCACAGCACGGTCTGCTCGCCGAACAGGTCCGTCTCGCATTCCTCCTTGAACGTGGTCTCGATGATCCCGGCCCGGCCGCCGCCGATGGCGGAGGCATACGACAGGAACAGGTCATGCGCGTTGCCGCTCTTGTCCTGGTGGATGGCCAGCAGGCAAGGCACACCGGCGCCGCGCTGATACTCCGAGCGCACGGTATGGCCCGGGCCCTTGGGCGCGATCATGCC
>DATFCC010000329.1:0-6150 GCA_035253505.1 Hyphomicrobiaceae bacterium | reverse complement strand
ACCTCGAAGCTGCCGAGCTTGAAGCGATAGATGGTCGGCCGCGACGGCCCCAGCATCGGCGCGGATGCATGCGCCGTGCCGCCGCCGGCGACGGCCAAGGCCGCGGCTCCGGCTGTGAGCTTGAGCAGGTCGCGACGGTTCGTAGCGCTTGCTGTCATGGTCATTCCTCCCTGTTGTTGGCCGAGGCTGGCTGCGGAGCTGCCCCGACCCGGCAATCGAGCATACGCGGCGCACCCGTCATCCTCATGAGATCGCGCCACGCCGATACACATGAACGATGGGCCGCCTCCTTCTATTCCGGCGATCCCTCGCCGGCGCCTCATGCCGGCTCGTCACTGACCGGCGACGTGATGACCAGGAAGACGAGATCGACCAGCCCGGTGTTCTCGATGTCGTGCTCGACACCCGGCGGCAGGAAGATCACGTCGTGCCTGCGCACGACGTGGGCCTTGCCTGCGATGTTCATCAGCCCCTCGCCTTCGAGCACGTGATAGATCTGCTCCTGCACCTGATGCTTGTGCAGGGCCACCCGCGCCATCGGCTGATACATGGAGATGCGATAGTCGATATGTCGGGAGCCCGCGGTCTCCGGCATCACCAGCGGCTTCGACAAGGCACCGCCGAAGTGATTGGGAAACTCCCGCCACGGCACCTCGGCAATGTTGCGGACGAACGGTTTTCTCGAGCCCTCGGACATATCCCGTGGTCCTCCCGATGATGGTCGCGTTCTACGGCGCCGCGTCGCCCGGCGTCCACGGCTTGCCGAACGCAGGCTCCCTGTAGGGCGTCGGCGGGAGGTGCCAGGTGCCGGTGGCAGGCGGACGCACCTCGGCATCGACGTGCACGTCGAGCAGGAACGGCTTGTTCGCCTTCACGGCATGCTCGAGCGCGCCCTTGAAGTCCTCCGATCTGGTGACGGTCAGGGCATCGACGCCGCTGGCCTTCGCCCAGCCGGCGAAGTCCGGATTGTAGGGCGTGTTGTTGGCGCCGGCGTGGAACATGGTGCCAAGCTCGCGGCCGCCGAACATGCCGAGCTGAATATCGCGGATCGAGACCCAGCCGAAGTTGTTCCAGATCACCCAGACGACGGGAATGTTGTACTCCACTGCCGTGCACAGCACGTGCGGCACCATCGAGAAGCAGCCGTCGCCGGCGATGGCGACGCAGGGCCGGTCGGGCGCCGCGAGCTTGGCACCGAGCACGCCGGCCGCACCGAAGCCCATGCCCGAGAACCCCCACGAGTTGAGCATGGTCTGTGGCCGTCGCGCCTTCCAGAACTGCATGTACCAGTTGTGGTTGACGCCCACATCGCAGGCGAGGATCGCATCGGGCGGCAGCACGGCCTGGCAATCCGCCACCACGCGCTCCGGACGGATTGGAGAGGCATGTGTGGTGAAGTTCGGCGCGGTGAACTTCTCCCACGCCGCTTTCCAGTCCTCGATCTGGGCGTGCCACCCCTTCAGGCTGTCGCCGGCCTTCGACCCGCGCCGCTCCAGCTCGGCCAGCATCTGGCGCAGGAAGGTGCGGGCGTCGGCGAGGATGGGCAGGTCGGGCGGATAGTTGCGGCCGAGCTCGTCGTGATCGACGTCGACGTGGATCAGCTTGCTGTGCGGGAAATTCCACGAGTAGCCCGGCACCCAGGACGACGCCGAGCGGTCGTCGAAGCGCGCGCCGACGGCGAGCACCACGTCGGCGCGGCGCCCGGCCTCGTTAGCCGCGTAGGCGCCGTTGCGGCCGATGAAACCGAGCGACAGCGGGTCGGTCATGTCGAGACAGCCCATGCCGTTGGGCGAGGAGATGACGGGCACCCGCAGCCTGTGCACGAGCTCGGTCAGCTCCTTGCCCGCTTCGGCCAGCGTGACGCCGTGCCCGATGAAGATCACCGGCCGCTTGGCGCCAAGCAGCAGGTCGCAAGCCGCGGCGATCTCCTCGGGCGAGGCGCCGCTGCGCTTGGCACCGTGCACGGGCGCGGCCGGCGGCACCTCCACGTCGTCCTCCTCCTGGAACACGTTGAAGGGCACGTCGACGTTCACGGGACCGGGGCGGCCCGACAGCATGGTGGTCATTGCCTGGCGCAGGATGAGCGGCAGCATGTCCACCCGCGTCGGCTGGAAGCTGCGCTTGACCACCGGGCGGACGATGTTGGGGAAGTCCGCCTGGTAGTGGCGGTTGATCTCCTGGAACGGGCTGCGGTTGAACTGCTGGGTCGGCACATTGGCAGTGATGGCGAACACGGCGGAAGAATCCGACATCGCCACCTGCAGCGGCATGATGATGTTGCACGACCCCGGGCCGCACGAGGTCAGCGTGGCGACCGGCTCGTGGCGCACGCGGAAATAGGCGTCCGCCATGTGCGCGGCCACCTGCTCGTGACGCGGCGACACCAGGTTGATGCGGTCGCGGGCATGATAGAGCGGGTCGAGCATGCCGACGTTGCCATGCCCACAGATGCCGAACACGTAGGGGATCTTGTTCTTGACCAGGTATTCCGTGATCAGCTCGGCACCCTTCATGCGGGCCATGCGTCAAACTCCTCGCGTTAGCGGCAGCGCAGCTGGCCGGAGGCCACCCATGCTTCTCGGTCATGACGCATTCAGCGCGGGCCGCCGCCTGTCGGCAAGCAGCTTAGCCGCAAGGCCATCGGTTCGCTAAGGCTTCCCGCGCCGCCGTGAGACGAACGTGGGTCGGTCCCTGGGCCTGCCCAAGGACAAGCTCACCTCGAGTTTGAGCGTGGTCCGATACGCTCACGTTCGAGGTCTGTAGCCGGCCAGGCGAGTTCGCCGGATCGGAGCGTCATGCAGGAAGGCAGGGGGCGATCAGTTGCCGAACAAGCCTGAGAAGAAGTCGGCCTGCTTCGGCTGCCGCGCGCGTCGCATGGCCTCGCGCGGCGGGTCGTCGTCACCCACGGCCTCGGGTGGCAGCGCCTTGCCCGTGAGCGCGGCGACCATGCGGCCGTCGTACCCATAGGGGTCGGCAAGGTGGTTCACCTGCCCCCCCTCGCCCGCCACGGCGGTGAAGTAGGTGACGTGCACGGGGATCTCGCGCGAGAGCTGCACCTCGTTGTTGTTGCCTTGCGCGAGAAGGCCGCGCACCTGCTCGGCCGGCCACCCCTTGTCCTCGGCCAGGATGATCTCGGCCAGCCGGCCGGGATTCTGCACGCGCATGCAGCCATGGCTGTAAAGGCGCCGCGGATGCTCGAGGAGATCGCGCTGCGGCGTATCGTGCATGTAGATGTCATGCTTGTTGGGGAACAGGAACTTGACCACGCCGAGCACGTTGTGCGGCCCCGCCGACTGGATGAACGAGAAGCGCCGGATGTCGACGCTGCTCCAGTTGACGGTCGAGGCATCCACGGGGCGGCCGTTGTAGACGACGCGCATCCGTTGCCTCTCGAGGATCGAGGTATCGCCGCCGCCGAAGAAGAAGAAGCCGCCCCCGCCGCCGCCGGACAGGTAGGGCGCAATCTCCTTCATCTTGATGGAGTCGGGCACGCCCCACTCGGGATGGAATACGATGGTCTTCATGTTGGCCGAGAACACCGCCGTGGGCGTGTTGACCTTGCCGACAACGATCTTGGCGGAATGGATCAACTGGCCCTTCCTGAACACGCGGGCCATGAACTCGGGGATGTTGTCCTGGACGTGGAACTCGCCCAGCCGCTCGGGCATCCAGCGCCAGCGCTCCATGTTCACGATGAGACGCTGCTGCTCGGAACCGGCCGGTGCCGCCTGCTTCTCGGCCACGACGCCGGCATTCAGAGCCTGGCGCGTCCGGGGCGTCAGGATGCCGGTGGGCTGGATGCCCCGCAGCTGCTGGAAGGCGCGCACGGCATCCTGCAGCTCGGGATCGTAGACGGTCTCGGCACCGCGCGGGCTCGCCAGGCCGAGACGCTGCCGCAGCAACGCAACCTGCGGATGCTCGCTGCCGGGTTTCAAAGAAGGTCCATCGGGCAGCCGCACGTTGCTCGTCCCTGGCTTCTCCGGCTGCGGCGCCGCGACACCACTGCGGGCCTTTAGGAGCGCCTGCCGCAGCTTCAGGAACTGGTCGTGCTTGGGATGGAGGTCGCGCACGTAGTTGCCCGGCGTCTCCGTGGCGGCCAGCGCGATGAGCACGGCCTTGGGGTCGCGCAGGCTGAGCTTGACGTCGATATGCCTGCTGATCGCTGCCGGATCGAGGCGCCCGCCGCGGGCGTGGCGCGCGTATTTGAGCACGGCAAGGCCGAGCTTGATTTCGGCGGCGGCCAGTACGGCCGGATCGGACCCGCGGGGCACCGCATTGGGCAGTTCGAAGGCCGACGCAGACAGGCCCCAGTCGTCAGCCTTGCGGATCTCAGCAATCGCTTGCTCGGCCCGCGGCGTGAACCCTTCAGCGGACACCCACAGCAGCGGATCGTTGCGCTCGCTGTAGAAGGCGGCGAGCGCAGCGCGATCGGTGCGATCGACGGCACCCCGGGCGGGCTCCGCCAGCTGGCGGCGCACCTCGGCCAGCAACGGATCGACGGGCGGGGCCGGCGGCGCCGCCGCGGCCTGGGGCGGAGCGGCTTCCGATGGCTGCGCGGAGGGCGATGCGGATTCCGGGTTCGACGGCCTGGCGGTCTCAGTCGCAGCCGCCGGCGGCGAGGATGTGGCGACGGCAGGCTGGTCGGGGGGAACGGACGCAGGGGCCTGCGCGGTCGCCGGAGCGCTGATGGTCGCGACGACTGCGGCCAGCACAGCCGCGTGCGCTGAGCCCGTTCGTCTCAACATCGCCAAATATCTCCCCAGGGGTCCGGCGCACGAACCTACCGGCGCCGGCAACGACTGACTACCGTGCGAGCGGCACTACCGCGCTGGACCGCCCGCGCGATGGCAATCGGGCCACAGCAGGTGCGCCAGCGCCGCCAATGCACACCGGATTTACGCTCATTCATTGTGGCAATTTTGGCGCGCTTACGGCGAGAAGGACACGCCTCGGGCACCCAGCCCGCCTCACTTGACGGGGATCGAGCCTGGATCGTAGGTCGGGCCGCCGAACTTGAAGCTCAGGCGCGCCGTCACCGACTGAATATCGACCCCGCCGGCCGACCTGGTCCCCACGGGTCCGGCCCCCGACGGAATCTGCAGGCGGTCGCCCACGTTGAAGTGCACATAGTCGTACTGGGCGCCCAGCACGACGTGGTTCCACAGGGCGTACTCGACGCTGGCGCCCGCCGTCCAGCCGCTCTCCCGGTCGCTGGAGGTGGTGAGCAGGACGCCAGTGCCCGTCACGCTGGTGCGCAGATCGATATCTGCAGACGCCCAGCCGCCCCGGAAGGTGGCAAGAAGGTTCTCCCAGGCCCACCCGAACTTGCCGGTGACGAGCATGAGGTTGCGGACATTGCTCGACACCCGGGTCGTGGGATCAATGAAGGAGACGGTCGACTCCTCCTGATCCATCCAGAGGTAGCTGGCCTCGGCGCCGAAGACGAACAGGCTCCACTGCTTCTGCAGGCCGACGTGGCCACCACCGGCAAAAGCCGTGTGGCTTTGGGAGAACTCCTCCGCGATGGGGCTGTACGTCCACTCGATGCGGGAGTTGGCACCCCCGATCTGCCCCCCGAAGTACAGGCCGGACCAGTCGTAGGTTATGGTCGGAGCCAAGTCGGGGGCGTAGACCGGCGTGTAGGGCCGCGGTCCCGATGGCATGCCGTCGGCGCACGCGGCACCGGCGAGCACGCCGGTCCCGATCACGGCCATTGCAGCCCTGAGCCATACCGCCAGCATGCCCGCTCTCCGTCGAAGGGTGCCCCGACGCGGCTTTACCTGATTCGTAGCCGGATGATGGTATCGAAAGATGCGGGAGCGAGGGTGGCCGCTGTGCAACGCCGCGATCATCTGCGGAGGCAGGGCGAGCCTCTGTGGCCTCCGGAACGCGATGGCAGGACTGCGTTTTTTCGCGTCCGACGCGGCACCCCTGCACTGGGACTCAGGCGGCCGCCATCGTCGCCGGCATGTGCTGGACGGCAAATCCGATGCAGATGCGGTTCCACCCGTTTATGGCGACCACGGCCAGCGTGAGATCGACGAGTTCCCTTTGCGAGAATTGCCGGCTGACCCGCTGGTACACCTCATCCGGCACCCCACCTTCCGACACCAGGGTCAGGGTCTCGGTCCACTCCAGCGCGGCACGCTC
>DATFCC010000328.1:0-3697 GCA_035253505.1 Hyphomicrobiaceae bacterium | reverse complement strand
GATATCTACCGCGACGAATTCCTGATCGAGCGGCCGATGCTGCAGGCCCTGCGCTCACCCGACAGCGCCGTACTGCTGCTGGACGAGATCGACCGGTCCGACCACGAGTTCGAGGCGCTGCTGCTGGAGTTCCTGTCGGATTTTACGATTTCGATCCCCGAGCGCGGCACGCTTTCTGCGCGCGAACGCCCGGTGGTCATTCTCACCTCCAACCGCACGCGCGAGCTGCACGAGGCGCTGCGGCGGCGCTGCGTCTATCACTTCATCACCTACCCCGCGCCCGAGCGGGAGGCCAGGATCATCATGCTGCGCGCCTCCAGCGTGGCGGAGGAGACCGCGCGCGCCGTGGTCGCAGCCGTCGGCCGGCTGCGCCGCGAGCCGCTGGCCAAGCCGCCGGGCATTGCCGAGGCCGTGGATTGGGCGGAGGCCGCGACCGTGCTGGCCAAGGGTGGCGCATCCTGGCCCGATGCGTTCCGGCGCTCCATCGGTGTTGCCATCAAGGACGAGGAGGACAACGCCCACATCACCCCTCGGCTCGATGCCATCATCACGGGGGCCGCCGCATGATGCGCCAGCGCCCTGCGCTTCCCGGCGCCGCCGCGCCGTTCGTCGCCTTCGCGACGCTGCTGCGCGCCAACGGTTTCGCCGTGGCGCCGGAGCAGACCACCGCGTTCCTCTCTGGCATCACGCTGCTGGGTCCGCGCAGCCTCGATCACATCCGCCGCGCTGCTCATGCAACCCTGGCCCCGCCGCCGGAGCGGCACGAAGAATTCAGCGCGCTGTTCGACGCCCACTTCCTGGGCGCCGTCGAACTGGGGCGCGAGATGGCCGAGCCGGATCCGGACGACATGCGCGTGCAGGAGGGCCGCGCGGGCGGTTTCGAGCCGCCGGCCAGCGACGATCTCAACGAGGCGGGCCAGGCCGCCACCGCGGCCGAGGCCCTTTCGGCGCGTCGCTTTGGCCCGGCCGACGAGACCGAGACCTTGCGCCGCTTTCAGCGCGCACTGTCCGGGCGCCTGCCGCAGCGGCGCGGCTACCGGCGAGTCGCGGCCCGGCGCGGTCTAGCCTTCGACCTGCGTCGCGCCATGAAGGAGGCGATCCGCAACGATGGCGAGATCTTCCGCCTTCCCCGCCTCGCGCGCCGCCTGCGCCGCCGAGCGGTCCTGCTGCTGATCGACGTGTCGGGCTCCATGAAGGCGCGCACCGATGCGCACCTGCGCTTTGCCCATGCTCTGGTGCGCGCGGCCGATCGCATCGAGGTATTCACCATCGGCACCCGGCTCACGCGCGTGACGCGCGCGCTGCACCTGAAGAACCGCGAGCAGGCACTGGCCACTGCATCGGCTCTCGTCTCCGACTGGGACGGTGGCACGCGCATCGGCGATGCGCTGCAGGCCTTCCTTTCCGTGCCGCGCTTTGCCGGCGCGGCGCGCGGCGCGGTGGTGTTGATCCTGTCCGATGGCCTGGAGCGCGGCGATCCCAAGGCCATGACCGACGCGGTCAAGCGCCTCGCCGCGCGCGCCTGGCACCTCTCGTGGATGTCGCCGCTCGCCGCTGAGCCCGGCTATCGGCCCGAGACCGCGGCGCTGAAATCGATCCTGCCGCACCTCGATGCGCTGGCCGACGCTGGCTCCACCGAACGCCTCTGCCATCACGTGCTTAACCTTGCACAACAGAGGGCGGCATGAGGCGAGGGCTCTTATTCGCTGCGCGAATGGGCTGCCGCCCATACCCGCTCGGGGGAAGTTTCCCCCGAACCCCCTCCTTTTTGAGTGTCGAAGGAACGGGCGGTCTGGCGGGTGTCCCGCCAGCGGGGGCGCGGGGGCTGGCCCCCACTCGCGAAGCGACCAAACAGAAAAGCTAGGAAGGACGCCCGACTATGCCCCTTGAAATCAAGATCCTCGACTACGGCGACATCGAGCTGGAGAGCAGCTTCCTGGTGCTGGGGCGCGGCTGCGGCCGTACGCGGCGGGTACCGACGCTCGGCTTCCTCATCCTGGGCGGGCCTTGGCCGATCGTGGTCGACACCGGCTATCGCTCCAACCAGATCATGGAAACGCTGGGCATGCGCGGCCTGCAATTCCACGAGAACATGATCGAGAACCAGCTCAAGCGCCACGGCGTGCGCATGGGCGACGTGCGCTACGTCATGCACACGCACCTGCACATCGACCACGCCGGCAAGGATGACCTGTTCCCCATGAACACCACCGTCGTCCTCAACCGGCGCGAGCTGGAATACTCGGTGTCGGGCCTGATGCACCCGCAGTACCCGCTGCCCGACATCAAGCACCTGATCGACCGTCTGCACACCAAGGGTGCATTGCGGTTTCTCGATCTCGAAATCTCCGGCCCCACCGAAATCTGCCCCGGCGTCTACTGCGAGATGGCTGGCGCCCACACCGAGGGCTCCATGAACGTGCACGTGCATACCGCGGAGGGCATCGCCACCATCTGCGGCGACGTGATCTACGACTTCCACGACCAGATCATCGAGCCCTTCCACGAGATCGGCTGGATGGAGCCGCGTGTCACCGGCAACCACGGCGGCAGCAAGCGGGACGAGAAGGCGCAGATCAAGAAGCTGCTGAGCAACGCGAAATTCCTGCTGCCCGTGCACGACCGTCCGGCCAAGATCGAGGGCAGCCAGGTTGTGGGCCGCCTGCAGGATTCCGTGCCGGGGCCGCTGACGCAGTCGCTCGCGCCGCGCAACTGGTTCCCGGCATAGGAGGGTGAGATGTCCCACGTCGTCATCAAGCGCGAGTTCGAGGAGCTGATCGACACCTGGGCGGCAGTCGGCCAGGTGGGCACCGGCTTCACCTTCACGGAGGGGCCCATCTGGCATCCAGCCGATCACTACCTGCTGTTCTCGGACATGCCGGCGGACGTGCGCCGCCGCTGGGACCAGCGCGGTGGCGTGCGCGAGGTCAAGCGCCCCTCGAACAAGTGCAACGGCATGACCTATGACGAGGACTTGAACCTCATCGTCTGCGAGCACGCCACCTCGAGCCTGGTGCGCGAGCGGCCCGACGGGCAGCGCGAGGTGATCGCCTCGCACTTCGAGGGCTATGAGCTCAACAGCCCCAACGACGTCGTGGTGAAGTCCGACGGCTCGATCTATTTCTCCGATCCATGGTACGGGCGCATGCCGGTGTACGGCGTGGAGCGTCCGCGTCAGCTCGGCTTCCAGGGCGTCTACCGCGTACCGCCGGGCGGTGGCGCTCCGGAGCTGATGGTCGAGCGCCACATGTTCGACCAGCCGAACGGCTTGTGCTTTTCGCCGGACGAGCACCGGCTCTACATCAACGATACGGTGCAGGCGCTGATCCGCGTGTTCGACCTGAGCACGTACGGATCGCTCATGAACGGGCGGGTGTTCGCCAGCGGTATCGTTTCGGAGCGCGAGCCGGGCGTGCCCGATGGCATGAAGTGCGATTCGCGCGGCAACGTCTGGGTGACGGCGCCAGGCGGCGTGTGGGTGTATGCGCCTTCTGGCGAGTTGATCGGAAAAGTGCGCGTGCCCGAGATGGTCGCCAATCTCGCCTGGGGCGGGCCGGACTTCCAGACGCTCTTCATGTGCGCAACGCACTCGGTCTATTCGGTCAAGACCAGGGTCGGCCCGCGGCGCGAACCTTACATGAGCGCGCGCGCCGGCAGCAGCCCGGCTCGCAGCGCCGGGCACGAGCCGCCCCGCCCG
>DATFCC010000327.1:0-4476 GCA_035253505.1 Hyphomicrobiaceae bacterium | reverse complement strand
GTCGGGCGCGCTCGCGGCGCTCGCCGGCGTTACCCTGCCCGTCGAGCCGCGCAAGCGCTACATCTATGTCATCGATTGCCGCGAAGCGACGGCGGCACTGCACCGCGCGCCGCTGACCGTCGATCCCTCGGGCGTGTGGTTCCGCCCGGAAGGGCGCTACTTCCTGTGCGGCAAGTCCCCGGATGAAGGCGAGGAACCACCTGTCGGCCACCTCGGTGAGATCGATCACGCCTTCTTCGAGGTGCAGGTGTGGCCCGAGCTCGCAGCACGCGTGCCGGCCTTCGAGAGCGTCAAGGTGGTAAATGCCTGGGCCGGCTACTACGACTACAACACGCTCGACCAGAATGCGGTCATCGGCCCGCATCCGGAGCTTCGCAATCTCTACTTCGCGAGCGGCTTCTCGGGTCACGGCGCGCAACAGGGGGCAGCGGCGGGACGGGCCATAGCGGAGCTCATCGTGCACGGCGCCTATCGCACCATCGACCTGACGCGGCTCGGATACGCCCGCATCGCCGAGGGCAAGCCGCTGCTCGAGCGGAACGTGATATAGGTCGCCGATGGCGAAGGTGCTGGCCATATCATCGCACGTGGCGCGCGGGCACGTCGGCCTGGACGCGTCGGTGCCCGGCTTGCAGCACCTGGGCCACGAGGTGTGGGCGCTGCCGACGGTGCTGCTTGCGAGCCGGCCCGGCCTCGGCCGCCTCGTCAAATACGAGGTGCCGTCGGCGGACCTGAGCGCAATGCTCGCCGCGCTCGAAGCGGACGGCTGCTGGAAATCGCTCGACGGGGTGCTGACGGGCTACTTCCCCTCGCCGCAGAGCGTGCTGGTGGCGGCGCGAGCGGTGGCCCGCATCAAGGCTGCGAACCCCCAGGCGGTGATCCTCGTCGATCCGGTGATGGGGGACAACGGAGGGCTCTACGTCGCGCAGACGACGGCGGAAGCGGTGCGGGACGCGCTGATGCCGCTTGCCAGCATCGCCACGCCGAACCTGTTCGAGCTTTCGTGGCTGACCGGCGCGCGCATCGCCCATCCCGTCGAGGTGCCGCCGGCCGCACGCCAGCTTTCGACGCCGACGGTGATCGTGACATCGGCATGGCAGTCGCCGCAGGCGGTGGGCACCATGCTGATCGCCAGGGACCTGCGGCTCGAGCGAGAGATGCCGAAACGCGCCGACATTCCGAACGGGGCCGGCGACCTGTTCGCTGGCTTGCTCCTCGGCAACCTTCTTCTCGGCGGAGACTACTCCGCGGCTCTCGATAGCAGCCTCGCCACCCTGGACCGCGTGCTGGGGGAGAGCAGCGGCCACGACGTGCTGCAGCTCTCGGCCCTGCGCGCGCCCTGACGCGTAGCGCGCAGCAGGGAAGCCCTAAAGCGCCGGGACACGCTCGAGCGCCGAGGCGGATTGCGCCTGCCTCAGCCCGCAAAGCCCGGCGGCGGCACGAAGCCACCGAACTCCCGCTCGATGAGCTCGGCAAAGCGCAGCGTCGTGCGGTCCTCCAGGAACGGCCCGATGATCTGCACGCCGATCGGCAGGCCGGTCTCGGAGCGGCCGATAGGCGCAGCCGTCGCGGGCAGGCCGGCCACCGTCGCCAGGCCCGGCCAGAAGATCTGGTCGAGGTAGGGATAGAGCTTGCCGTCGATGTCGATGCGGCGCTGGCGCTGATCGGGGCTGTGATCGTGCGGGTAGGCAGGGGTCGGCATCGGCGGCGCCAGCACCACGTCGAACTCGCGGAACAGCTCCCGCCAGCGCGCCCGCAGGCCGAAGCGCGCGTTGTCCGTGGCGAGCCACTCGCGATGGCTCAGCACCGCGCCGCGCGTCTGCCACGCGTTGGGGCTGTTGTCGCCCGGGGCCAGGGCCTTGGCCGCGTCCTGCATGCGGGCGTAGACATCGGCTGGCCAGAATGCCGCCAGCCGCGACCAAAGGAGCAGCGCGTAGATGCGCGAGGATTCCGTCAGGTCGGGCAGCAGCGCGCTCTCGCGCGCGACCTTGGCACCGGCCTTGGCGACGCCATCCGCGAGCCGGCCCAGCGCGGTGCGGACCGAGTTGGCAGTCGGGATGAGGGGATGGGTGTCGATGACCAGCACGCGGCAGCCGCGGAGACTCTCGTGCCGCGGCGGCGGCAGCGCCAGACGGTAGCCGACGCCGTTGGATTGCTCGTCCGGGCCGGCAATGACCTCGAGAAGCAATGACAGATCGGCCGCACTGCGGGACATCGGGCCAATCACCGACAGATCGTTCTCGAACGGCAGGGCCGGCACGTTGGGGGGTGTCTGACCACGCGCCGGCACCAGGCCCAGCGTGGGCTTGTGGGCGTACACGCCGCAGTAGTGGGCCGGCACCCGCAGCGAGCCGCCGATGTCGGAGCCGAGCTCGAGAGGCACATAGCCTGCCGCCAGCGAGGCCGACGAGCCGCCGGAGGAGCCGCCCGGCGTGCGGCCGAGGTCCCAGGGGTTGTTGGTGACGCCGTAGATGTCGTTGTAGCTCTGCCAGTCGGCGAGCGAGATGGGCACGTTGCTCTTGCCGAGGATCACTGCGCCGGCCGCCTTCACGCGCGAGATCGACAGCGCGTCCTCCTGCGGCCGGAAATCCTTCGCCGCCGGGTAGCCCCAGGTCGTGGGCAGGCCACTCCTTGACCGTCATCGGGATGCCGAGCAGGGGCTTTCGCTCCCCTTTCGCGAGCGCCGCATCCGCAGCTTTGGCAGCCTGGTGAGCCCGATCGAAATCGCGCACCACGACGGCATTCACTTTACCGTCGCGCGCCTCGATGCGGGCGATCGCCCGCTCCAGGAGCTCGACCGCCGATACCTTCCGCGCCGCCAGCAGTCCGGCGAGATCCCGCGCCGTGCGATAGTCGAGCTCACTGGTTGCCATGACGTTGGTTCCCTTCTCGGCAAGTGCGGCAGAAGAAGACAGGGCGCAGGTGGCCACGGTATTGGCCGCACCGACCAGGAAATCGCGACGGTTCCGAGCGCTGCGCAAGACCGCCTCTCCGCGTTGCGAACATTCCTAGTTGCCCGGCAGCACGAGGATCTTCGGCTCGCGGGGCAAAGTCGCCTGCGACACGACGGTCACGGGCTCGGTCGCCGTCTCGATCGGGAAGTCGCTGCCGATGCGCTCGAGAAATCGGTTGAGCGTATAAGGATTGAAGTAGTGCATGGGCAGGATCAGGCGGGCGCGCAAAGCCTTCAGCACCTCGACCATGCCGGTCACGTCCATCGTGTAGCTGCCGTCGACCGGCACCATGACCACGTCGAGCTGGCCGATCTGGGCGATCTGCTGGTCAGTCAGCGTGTGATGCAGATGGCCGAGGTGACCGATGCACAGGCCGGCGACCTCGAAGATGAAGATCGAGTTGCCGTAGGGGATGGTGCCGCCGGCCCAGTCGCGGATGTTGGTTGCGACGTTGCGCACGCGCACGTCGCCCACGGTCATGTCGTGCTTGGCCGGACCCCCCTCCGGATTCCAGCCGCGCAGCACGTGCTTGATATCGGGATCGGGGAAATTCGAGTAATGCGTGGTGTGGGCGCGGTTCATGGTGGCAATGTCGGGCGTCACCGGCGGCCGCACGTAGTCGTTGTAGTCGGTGGCGATCCTGACCGCGCCGGGGCTCTCGATGAGCCACGTCGAATGGCCGACAAAGGTGAGGCGCACCTCGTTGGGCTTGAGCGCGGTGGGCGTGTAGGCAACGGGCGTCGCCCCCAGGGGGGCTCGTGCCACGGCAAGGCAGCGGTCGGCGACTTGGGCGAGCCCCGGCCGCGGGCAACAGGCTGCAGCGAACGCCAGCAGTGCGCCGATCAGCAGACGAACAACTGGCATCGCGAGCTCCGGGCCAGGCTGCGGTGGCGGGATGATAGGGCGCAACAAGCGCGGGCGCCACCTCGCTTCCGAGCTCAGGGAAGATGCAGCACGATCGGCAACCACAGGAAATCCCGCACCAGCGCGCGCAGGCCAATCAGCGGAACGGCCATCAGGAACAGGCTGGCGTCGAGGAACGTGCGATGCACCAGGCGCGGCTGCACGATGAGCTCCGCGGCATCCTCCCATCCCGAAAGGCGCGGCAGAAGGCGTGGCACGCGCTCGGCATAGGCGCGGAACTCGTCGGGGAACGCCGCCAATAGGAATTGCTCCTCCTGGCGCACCACCGACAGGAACACCCAGGTGGCGAACCCGGCGCAAACGGCCGCCATCACCAGGCTGCCGGAGAGAGCGCCGATGCCCGCCGTCCCGAACAGCGTGAACATGTAGAGCGGATTGCGGACGACGGAATAGGGTCCCTTGGTGACGAGCCGGCGCTGCTTCTGGCCGCCGATGTAAAGAGCGCACCAGGTCCGTCCCAGGATGCATACAAGGATCATCAGGAGCCCCGACCATTGGATGGCGCGGTGCACGCGCGGCCAGCCGATGCGCCAGCTCGAGTCGCTGATGGCCAGCAGCCCCAGGAGCAGGACCACGCCGAGAATGAGAACGCGCTTTC
>DATFCC010000326.1:0-7389 GCA_035253505.1 Hyphomicrobiaceae bacterium | reverse complement strand
GCCCGCAAGTCCGTCTGACACGAGGCGCACAGAACGGCCAGCGTCTCGGCGTCCTCGGGCTCGAGGACCGAATCCCCAAGCTCTTTGGCCAGCCCGACCAGGATCGAATAGTCGTGGTCCTCGCCCAACAAGCGGGACAATTCCTTGGCCTCGGCGGCGCGCGCCGAAAGGACGTCGGGCCAGGCCCGCGACAACAGCGCCATATGCCGCCAGTGGAGCTGAACCCGCTTGCGCAGGGCGTGAAATGGCTCGTCGCCCGGCTCCGCGTAGGCATTGCGGAAAGCTTGCCTGGCCTTGCGGTACGACCGGCCGAGCCCCTCGATCAGATGATCGAGCTCAATGGACAGCGGCGCTTTTCCCGAGAAAAACTTCTTCGTCTGCGCCAGGCGCTCCAGCGCCAGACGCCGGTGATCTCGGCGCTTCCTGCGGTCCGCGTTGAGCCGATGCCCTACCACGGCCTGCAAACGTCCCGCCATGCCCGGCCGCGTGGCGTTCAATTGCGGCTCCAGCCGGGCCAAGGTTTGGCTGATGACATCAAGATCGCGCGCCCCCGATAGCAGCTTGCCGATGGCGACGAGGCGCTCCGTCTCAGCGCGGAAGAGGGCCTCGTCGAATCCCGGCTGGGCCAGGCGCAGCAAGGCTCGCAGCCGTTTGAGGCTGCGCCGGGTATCGTGAATGGCAGCGGAGACATCGCTCCTGCTGGCAAGCTTGCCCTCTGCGATCTCGATCTGCTCGAGGGCGATCCGCCGAACGCCGCGGCCGACCGGTTCGTCCAATCTCAACCGATAGGCCATGCGTCAGCGCGACCCGCGGCTTGAACGATACGCGATGGGCGAGCGGCGCACTGCAGTCAGGCCGGCCGTTGCCGCCATGCGCGAAGCGCGGTTGATCCGGACCGCGGTACTGTCATTCTGCACTGACGCCCATCCCACTTTTCCCCGGCTCTCAGGCCCGACACCGCTCTGCCCAGGCCAGCCATTCACCGACGCGGCCCTCCGGATCCCGATGCGTAAAGAAGTCGGTGATGACGGCAACGCTGTCGGCGCCCGCCTTCACCACTCCATCGGCTCTTTCCGGCGTGATCCCGCCGATCGCCACCAGGGGCAGCCTGCCCACCCGCTTCTTCCAGTCGGCGACGCGCTGCAGCCCCTGCGGCGCCCATTGCATGACCTTCAGCTTCGTCTCGTAGATGGGGCCAAGCGCCACGTAGCTGGGCTGGGCTGCGAGGGCGGTCGTGAGTTCCTCCTCGGAATGCGTGCTTATGCCGAGACGCGCGCCTTTGGCATGAATGAAGGAGACGTCGGCCTCTGCCAGGTCCTCCTGGCCGAGGTGGATGTAGTCGGCGCCGAGCGACAGCGCCTCCCGCCAGTAGTCGTTGACGATGAGCTGGCAGCCATGGCGGATGCACACCTCGAGGCTGCCGGCGATCTCGCGCCGGATGCGCGCCGGCTCGGCATCCTTCAGGCGCAACTGCACCGTCTTGACGCCGAGCGGCACCAGACGCTCGAGCCATGCAAGGTCCGGCACGATCGGATAGAAGACATCGAGCCCTTCGTCCGCGGTCGGCATCAGGAGCGTTCCAGATCGAAGAACGGGGTGCCGGCGACCGGCGTCGATGGCGCGGCCATGTCGCGCATCTCCATGAGACCCGCCTCGTAGGCCGTCCGCCCGGCCTCGATCGCCTGGGCGAACGCGCGGGCCATGCGCACCGGGTCGGCGGCCGTCGCCACCGCGGTGTTGAGCATGATCCCGTCGAAGCCCATCTCCATCGCGGCCGCAGCGTGCGACGGCGCACCCAACCCTGCATCGACGATCAGCGGCACCGAGGGGAAATACTGGCGCAGCGATCTCAGCGCATAGGGGTTGGCGAGCCCTCGGCCGGTGCCGATCGGCGCGCCCCAGGGCATCAGGACCTCGCAGCCGGCGCCCAGCAGGCGCTCGGCGGCGACGAGATCCTCGGTGGTGTAGGGAAACACCTTGAAGCCGTCGCGGGCCAGCGCGCCGGCCGCCTCTACCAGCCCGAACAGGTCCGGCTGCAAGGTATCGTCGTTGCCGATCACCTCGAGCTTGATCCAGTCGGTTCCGAACAGCTCGCGCGCCATGCGCGCGGTGGCGATGGCCTCCTTCGGCGTCCGGCAGCCGGCCGTATTCGGCATGACGCGGGTGCCGAGCGCCTTGATCAGGTCGAAAAAGCGCGACCCGGTGTTGCCGCGCGCCTGCTCGCGGCGCACGGAAACGGTGACGATGCCCGCACCGGCCGCCCGGACGGCGTCGCTCATGGCCTGCGGCGATGGATAGCGCGCCGTACCCAGCAATAGCCGGGAGGAGACTTCCGTACCGTAGAGCGTCAGCGGCTTTGCGTCCGGGGGCGCCCGCTCCATTGCATTCATCGTTCGTCTCGGTTCAGTAACGCGCCTCAGCCGCCCTGGCGTGGTGCTACGATCTCCACCCTATCATCTTCGGACAGCGGGGTCGCCGCACGCGATGGCCTCGGGACGAACTCGCCGTTGACCGCAGTCGCCACCGCATCCTGCTCGTGCCCAAGTTGCGTCACCAATTCGCCGAGAGAGGATGCACCGGTTTCGGTGCGCTCGCCGTTGACGAAAACCGATCTCCGCTGTGCGGTCCGAAGCTGCATTGCGCGACGATCCAATCCAACCCGTTGACGTTATCTGCGACGGCCCTGCCGGCACTTCAAGAACATTTCCCGGCTGGCCGATGTGCAGGGATGCGGCGGCACCTCTGCTATACGCTTCCCAGGACAGGCGAGCGTGAACATCGTTCACGATGCCGCCATTATTCCTTGTAATATTGCACTGTAGCTTGCACCGACTCCCGCCAAAGCGATCCCCGCACAGGAATATGCATGTTCAAAGACTTGATGACGTCGCGGCGTTTCGCGCCCCTGTTCTGGTGCCAGCTCTGCTCGGCCCTCAACGATAACTTTCTCAAGAATGCCCTCGCCATGCTGATCCTGTTCGGCCTCGGCGGGGCCGGAGGCGCGGCAGCCGAATACGGCGGCCTCCTCATCACCGTTTCGGGCATCGTGTTCATCGCGCCCTTCTTCATCCTGTCGGCGCTGGGGGGCGAGCTGGCGGACCGCTACGACAAAGCCTTCGTCGCCCGGCACATCCGCCTCGCGGAGATTCCGATTGCGGCGCTCGCCGCAGCCGGCTTCTTCCTGCACTCGGTCCCTGTCCTGTTCGCGGCGCTGGCACTTTTCGGGGTCGTGGCCTCGCTGTTCGGACCGGTGAAGTACGGCATCCTGCCGGAAAAACTGCAAACGGCGGAGCTCCCGGCCGGCAATGCCCTGGTGGAGGGTGCCACCTTTCTCGCCATCCTCGTCGGGACGATCGCCGGCGGCGTGGCCGTTGCCTCTGCGGGCCGCGCAGAGGTGGTCGTGCTGATCATTCTGGTCCTGGCCCTGGCATCGTGGACATTCGCCCGCATGATCCCGGCTGCGGGCCCCGCAGCGCCGGAGCTGAAGATCACCGCCAATCCATGGACCTCGACAATGGCGCTGCTGCGCGAGCTCAACACCAGCCAGAAGTTGTGGGGTGGGGCGCAGATTGTTTCCTGGTTCTGGCTCGTGGGCTTTGTCACCCTGTCGCTTCTTCCCGCTCTCATCAAGACACTGATGGGTGGCAGCGAAGGCGTGGTTACCGCGTGCCTCGCGGTGTTCACGGTCGGCATCGCCATCGGCTCGACGCTTGCGGCGCGCGCCAGCCACGGCCAGCCCAATCTCGGCCTTGTCCCGCTCGGGGCCCTGTTGATGGGCGTCTTCTCCCTCGGCGTGGCCTGGATCGCGTCAAACCTGACACCTTCGCCCCACCCCATGGCTCCGGCCGAGCTGCTAGGCTCGCCAAGCGGGCTCTCGCTGCTTGCCTGCCTGTGTGGACTGGCGATTGCCGGTGGGCTCTTCATCGTCCCCTCCTTCGCCGCCGTTCAGGCATGGGCTCCCGTGGAAAGGCGTGCCCGCGTCATCGCCGCGGTCAACGTGCTCAATGCCGCCTACATGCTCGGCGCAGGCGCCGTGGTCGCGGGGCTGCAGGCCGCCGGCGTTGGCGTGCCCGTGCTGTTTGCAGCTCTGGGCCTCCTGACGATCACGGCCATCGCCTACATCGTGCGCGCGTGGGGGTCGGAAGTGATGCGCGATGCGGGGCGCACGATCTTCCGCTTTTTTTTTCGGTTGGAGGTCGCCGGACTAGAGAACATTCCGGGCCCGGGTGAGCGCGTCGTGCTGGCGCCCAATCACGTCAGTCTTCTCGACGGGCCGCTACTCCACACCATCCTTCCCAAGCAGGCCGGCTTCGCTGTCAACAACCAGATCGCGCAGGCCTGGTGGGTGCGCCCCTTCCTCACTGTCATCAAGGCGCATCTGCTCGAACCGACCAAGCCGCTCGCCGCGCGCGCCCTCGTCAACACCGTGAAGGCAGGCGAGCCGATCGTCATATTCCCGGAGGGGCGGATCACCGTGACCGGCGGCCTGATGAAGGCCTATGACGGCGCCGGCATGATCGTCGACAAGGCCGACGCCTGGCTCGTGCCGGTGCGGATCGAGGGCCCGGAGCGCTCGCCGTTCGGCTACCTGCGGCGTACGCAGACGCGAAAATCCTTGTTCCCCAAGTTCAAGGTGACATTCCTGCCGCCGCGCCGGCTGGCGCTCGACCCGGCGCTCAAGGGCAAGGCACGCCGCCAGTCGGCCGGCCTGGCCTTGCAGGACATGCTCGTCGACACGGCGGTCGAGACCGCACGCTTCGACCGGACCTTGTTTGCGGCCCTCGCTGATGCCCGCCGGACCCGCGACACCGGCAGGCCCGCCGTGAGCGATCCGCTTGGCACCGAGCTGAGCTATCGCAAGCTTATCCTCGGCTCCCAGGTGCTGGGCGCCAAGCTCGAGCCGCTGGCACCGGTGGGTGGCGCCGTCGGCCTGATGCTGCCCAACTCCGCCGGCGTGGCCGTGGCCTTCTTCGCGCTGCAGAGCATCGGCCGCGTGCCGGCCATGATCAATTTCACCAGCGGCGCGGCCAACATCAGGGCGGCCTGCCATGCCGCACGCGTCTGCGCGATCGTCACGTCGCGCGCCTTCATCGACAAGGCGCGCCTCGGGCCCCTGGTGGCCGACCTCGAGCGGGGGCTGCGCATCGTCTATCTGGAGGACGTGCGGCAAACCGTCGGCCTTGGCGACAAATTGGCGGGCCTGCTGGCGGGCGCGCGCCAGCGGGTCGCGCGCAATCCCGCCGATCCGGCAGTGATCCTGTTCACGTCGGGCTCCGAGGGCGTGCCGAAGGGCGTCGTGCTCTCGCACAGCAACATCCTGGCCAATTGCGCCCAGTGCCTCTCCCGCCTGGCGGCCAATGGCGAGGACCTCGTGTTCAACGTGCTGCCGGTCTTCCATTCCTTCGGCCTGACGGGCGGCCTGATGATGCCCCTTATCGGCGGCGTGCCGGTCTACCTCTATCCCTCGCCGCTCCACTATCGCATCGTCCCCGAGCTCGTTTACGATACCGGCGCCACCATCTTCTTCGGCACTGACACCTTCCTGCGCGGCTACGCCCGCACGGCACATCCTTACGATTTCCGCAGCGTTCGCCTCGTCGTTGCCGGGGCCGAGGCCGTGAAGGACAGCACGCGGCAAATCTACATGGACCGCTTCGGCGTGCGCGTCCTGGAGGGCTATGGCGTCACCGAGACGGCACCCGTGCTGGCCATGAACACGCCCATTGCCAACAAGGCCGGGACCGTGGGCCGGCTTTCCCCGCTCATGCAGGCCCGGCTCGAGCCGGTCGCGGGCATTGCCGAGGGCGGCCGCCTGTTCGTCTCGGGACCCAACGTCATGCTCGGTTACTTCCGGGCGGAGAACCCCGGCGTGCTGGAAATACCGAAGGATGGCTGGCACGACACCGGCGACATCGTGGCCATCGACGGCCAGGGTTTCATCACGATCAAGGGCCGGGTCAAGCGGTTCGCCAAGATCGCCGGAGAGATGGTCTCGCTGGCAGCCGTGGAGGCCCTGGCCAGCGAGGCCAGCCCCGGGGCCGCGCTCATGGTTGTATCGCTCCCCGACCCGCGCAAGGGTGAGCGGTTGGCGCTCCTCACCACCGATCGGGGCCTCAGGCGCGACACCCTGCAGCGGCACGCCCGGAGCCGCGGCGCGGCCGAGCTGATGGTCCCCTCCGACATCGTCCATGTCGATAGCCTGCCCTTGCTGGGGAGCGGCAAGCCGGACTACGTGGCGGCGGCCGCGCTCGCCACGGACAAGGTTACCGCCGCCCCACAGAAGCAGGAGGCCGCGGGGGAGGCGGTGGCGTGAGAGCAGTGCTGTCGATTTTCGCGCCCCGCCCATGGAACCCGGGGCAGGGTTGCGGCGTTGATTACGCTTAGGTGGCAAGCCGACCGGTAAAGGGGGATTGCGCTCGACCCGCCGCAGAAGCGTGCTTGGTAGATAGTGGTGCCGGGCGCAGAGTGGGGGTCCTGCCTGTCTTCATCGCGTTCCTGTCCGGCTGTGGGCCGCCGGCCCGCAGGGCCACCCATGCCACCGTCGGGGATGCGCGTTCATGCAGCAAGAGAGCCAGAGGGCAGATATCGTTCCCGCAGACGTCGATGCGCCCCCAACCAGGACCGAGGCGACGGGCGGCGAGCTTCACGAGCTGTTGCGGGCCCTCCAGGCCATGCGCATGGGCGATTTCTCGGTCCGCCTGCCGGGCGAGGCCACCGGCGTCCTGGGCAAGATCGCCGACGTCTTTAACGATATCGTCGCCGCCAACCAACGCTTCGCCCAGCAGCTCGATCAGGTTGGCCACGTGGTCGGCAAGGACGGGCGCACGCGCCAGCGGCTGCGCCTCGGCATGGCGGCTGGCGCCTGGGGCGAAATGGAGAACTCGGTCAACGCCCTCATCGACGATCTGCTTTGGCCCACCACCGAAGTGACGCGGACCATCGAGGCCGTGGCCCAGGGCGACCTGCTGGTCACCATGCGGCTCGACGTCGATGGCCGGCCCCTGAAGGGCGAATTCCTGCGCTCGGCCACCATCGTCAACACGATGATCAAGCAGCTCAGCGTGTTCACCTCGGAGGTGACACGCGTGGCGCGCGAGGTCGGCACCGACGGCAAGCTCGGCGGACAGGCACAGGTCCGCGAGGTGACGGGCGTCTGGAAAGACCTCACCGAGAGCGTCAACCTGATGGCGAGCAACCTGACCGCCCAGGTGCGCAACATTGCCGACGTCACCATCGCCGTGGCCAACGGCGACCTGTCCAAGAAGATCACCGTGGACGTGCGCGGCGAAATTCTTCAGCTCAAGGAAGCCATCAACACGATGGTGGACCAGTTGCGCTCGTTCGCGGCCGAGGTGACGCGCGTGGCGCGCGAGGTCGGCACCGACGGCA
>DATFCC010000325.1:0-5694 GCA_035253505.1 Hyphomicrobiaceae bacterium | reverse complement strand
ACTTGCGCGTAAAGTGCCTTTTGCGTGAGCCTGGGCTTCATGGCAAAGACTGCTACCTGAATGTTGCTGGCTTCAAAACATATATGCTTTGACCGGCCCAGCCGGAGTATTGCCGGGCATCGTGCGCCTTCGCGACGGGGTGCGTCAACGGCGCCGGCGTGCGCGGTATGATCAATCCGAGGCCCAATTTTGCGAAGGGAGCGTGCCGGTCGCCGCCTGCCGACACGCGTGTCGAGACCGCCGGCATTCAATGGGTGTTGATCTCCTGCCGCCGGAATGAGTAACTAGCGACGGCTACAACCTGCGTTGCGGCCATGGGGGGTTCGAGGCAGGAGGATCAGGCACCATGACGCTACGCATCGGCGATACCGCGCCAAATTTCGAGGCCGACACCACGGCCGGGCGCATCAAGTTCCACGACTGGATCGGAAGCTCCTGGGCGGTGCTGTTCTCGCATCCCAAGGACTTCACGCCCGTATGCACGACCGAGCTCGGCTACATGGCGAAGATCAAGCCGGAGTTCGACCGGCGCGATGTCAAGATCATCGGCATCAGCGTCGATCCCATCGACCGGCATGCGAAGTGGGCCGAGGACATCAAGGAGACGCAGGGCTTCGCTCCGAACTATCCGATGATCGGAGACCCGACCCTGGAGATCTCCAAGCTCTACGGCATGCTGCCCGCCGAGACCGCCGGCAGCAGCGAGGGGCGCACGCCTGCGGACAACCAGACGGTGCGCAACGTGTTCGTGGTGGGACCGGACAAGAAGATCAAGCTGGTGCTGGTCTATCCCATGACCACGGGCCGCAACTTCGACGAGGTGCTCCGGGTGATCGACAGCTTGCAGCTCACCGCCAAGCACAAGGTGGCGACACCCGTGAACTGGAAAGACGGCGACGACGTGATCATCGCCGGATCGGTGTCGGACGAGGACGCCAAGAAGCAGTATCCGAAGGGATGGAAGGCGCCCAAGCCATACATCCGCATCGTGCCGCAGCCGCGGTAAACGCCGGCACCAGCGCGAGAGGCGCGGCCCTGGCTGCGCCTCTTTCCTTTTTCGTGCGGCCACGCGGGCGATCAGTACATGCCGCGGCGGGCCATCTCCTCGCCCTGCCGCTGGCTCTCCTCCCGTGTCAGGCCCGCGACGTGATCGACCAGCATGTCGCCGTAGCTTGGAAGCTCGCTGCGGTCGATATGCCGCGAGGGATCCCAGAGCGCGGCCCGGTTGATCGCCTTGGCGCAGTGCAGATAGGCCTCCTCGACCTCGATCAGGAGACCGAGCTGCGGGGCGCGTCCCTGCACCATCGAGCCTGCGAGCAGGGCGGCATCGTCCGTGACGCGCGCGGCCCCGTTGATGCGCAGCACCTCGGCCATGCCCGGGACCAGGAACAGCAGCCCGACCTTCGGGTTGGAGAAGATGTTGTCGTAGGAATCGAAGCGGTTGTTGCCGATGCGGTCGGGCAGAAGCAGATGCCGGTCGCTCAGGACGCGGACGAAACCCGGCGGATCGCCGCGCGGGGAGACGTCGGACCCGCCTGGCCCCTGCGTGCCGATGACGCAGAACGTGCAGCGCTCCAGGATGGCACGGCAGTGCTTGTCGAGCCGGCGCAGGACCTTGCCGGTCGCGCGCGTCATGGGCCTGGGGTGGCGGGAGCGGACCTGCTCGATGCTCGCCACGTAGCTGATCCCGCCGGGGTTGAAGCTGTCGGTCATTGACGCGGCCTCGCGTTGCGCATCCAGGACGCGAGACTGCGCCAGGCCGGCGGGTCCTCGCAAGGGTCCGGCCGGCGCCCCGCCGCTTCTCTGGGGGTACCACGTCGCGGAAAACCTGACCGCTGGACGGGTATATGCTAGGACAGGTGCCCTGTGCGCGCAGCGGAGGCAGCCATGATTTTCCGCCAGCTCTTCGACCATACGTCCTCCACGTACAGCTACCTGCTTGCCAGCCGTCGCGGCGGGGAGGCGCTGATCATCGATCCGGTGCTGGAGCGCGTCGACCGCTATCTGCAACTCGTGAAGGAGCTGGACCTCAAGCTCGTCAAGGCGGTCGACACGCACATCCATGCCGACCACATCACCGGTCTCGGCGCCCTGCGCGACCGCACGCATTGCATCACGGTGATGGGCGAGATGGCCAAGGTCGACGTCGTGTCCATGCGCGTGACGGAGGGCGACAAGCTGACCATCGAGGGCCTGGCGCTCGATGTCCTCTACACGCCGGGGCACACGGACGATTCCTACAGCTTCGTGGCGAACGATCGCGTGTTCACCGGGGATACGCTGCTGATCCGCGGCACCGGCCGCACCGATTTCCAGAACGGCAGCGCGCGGGCCCAGTACGAGTCGCTGTTCGGCAAGCTGCTCAAGCTGCCGGAGGACACGCTGGTGTACCCGGCGCACGACTACAAGGGAGACACGGTCTCCACCATCGGCGAGGAGAAGCGGTGCAATCCGCGCCTGCAGGTCAAGTCGGTGGACGAGTACGTCGAGCTGATGAGCAAGCTCAAGCTGTCCAACCCAAAGATGATGGACGTGGCGGTGCCGGCCAACATGCGCCAGGGGCTTGCCCAGGAGGAGATCGCCAGGAAAGGCTGGGCGCTGACGGCCGCGCAGGCCGTAGGGCTCGTCGGGCAGGCAGGCATTGCCCTGATCGACCTGCGCGAGCGTTCCGAGCGGGAGAAGCATGGGATCATTCCCGCCTCGCTGCACGCGCCTTATCCCGATCTGCAGGAGAACATCCGCCCCGGCGGCATGCTGCACGAGCTCGCCTGCGCGACGGCCAAGCGCATCGTCTTCTACTGCGCCTTCGGCGAGCGTTCCGCCATGGCGGTGCAGGCCGCCCAGGACGCCGGCATTGCCAGCGCATGCCACATCCAGGGCGGCATCGACGCCTGGCGGCGCGAGGGCGGCCCGCTGGTGCGGTAGGGCGGGTAGAGGGATGGCGAAGACCTGGCAGAAGTCTCAAGAACACTCGATGTTGGGTCTGCGCTTCGCTTGACCCAACCTACGGGGTTCCGCTCCCTCTCCCCGTCCCTACGGGCGAGAGGGCCGGGTGAGTGGCGTCGGCAAACGCCGGTGTTGGAGCAAGGACCTGCCCCTCACCCTAACCCCCTCACCACCGAAGAGTGGGAGAGGGAATTCCCGCTGGAAGCGCCCTATTTGCCGATGGACTTGCGGGCGATGGCGAGGGCCTCACGCACGACGGACGCGTCGCCGATGTGGTTGGCGAGGAGCAGCACGAGGCGGGCGTTGAGGGCCGCGCTGTCCGCTTCCAGCAAGTTCGCGTGTGCCTCGAGGATGGCCGCATAGAGGCCGTCGGCATCGCCCACGTTGGGTTCGCGCGTCAGCGGCATGGATGCCTCCGTGCTGTACGTTGGGTCGAGCCATAGCGAAGACCCGACGCGAATCGCAAGCACATTCGATGTTGGGTCTGCGCTTCGCTTGACCCAACCTACACCGGATTGCCCGTTGCCCGTGCGGTCGCCGCGCGGATGGAATCGGCCCGGGCGTGCCGCCAGCGGGCGGTGATGTGGCCGTCGGGGCGGAAGAGATAGAGGGCGGGCGCGGATGCCGCGCCGTAGCGGGCACAGGCGGCCTCCTCGGCAATGGTTATGACGGCGAGCGGGGGCGCTCCGGGTCGCGCGAGCTCTTGCGCAGCGGCGGAGAGGCCCGGCGACGTTGCGCTGCCGCCCCGGGCGAAGCGGGCGAGGGTGAAGCCGTCGCCGAGGGCGCCGAGCAGCCAGCCGTTGCCGAGCGGCGCATCGAGCGCCGCAGCGCCGGGGCGCGTTTGCGGGCATTCGCCGGGCGCGAAGCCGTCGGGGCCGTTGAGCGGAGAGGCGTCGTAGGCGCTGGCGACCGAGAGGCGGCCGGAGTTGACGAGGCGGCGGGCAAACGGCTCGGTTTCCGCAAGCGCCAGCACGCTGTCGCGCAGGATGCGGCTGGCTGCACCCTTCGGGGCGATGAAATCGGTCGAGCGCGTCGTGTTGAGCAGGTTCTCATCGGCAGCGGGGATGCGCTCGGCGTCGTAGCTGTCGAGAAGCTGCTCAGGGGCGAGCCCACGCAACACGAGATCGAGCTTCCAGACGAGATTGTCGGCATCCTGCACGCCGCTGTTGCCGCCGCGCGCGCCGAACGGCGACATCTGGTGCGCGGCATCGCCGGCGAACAGCACGCGGCCGTGGCGGAAGCGCGTAAGGCGCCGCGACTGGAAGCGGTAGAGGCTGATCCACTCGAACACGAAGTCGATGTCGTTGCCGAGCATGGCGCGCACGCGGCGGGCGACGTTGTCGGGCTGCACCTCCTCGTCGCGATCCGCCTCGGCGCCGACCTGGAAGTCGAGGCGCCAGACGTCCTCGGCCTGCCGGTGCAGCAAGGCCGAGCGGCCGCGGTTGAACGGAGGATCGAACCAGAACCAGCGTTCGACGGGCCGCTCCATCTTCATCTTGATGTCGCAGATGAGGAACTGGTCCTGGAAGACGCGTCCCTCGAAGCCGAGATCCATGAGGCGGCGCAGCGTGGAGCGGGCGCCGTCTGCGGCGATCACCCAGTCGGCGGCGAGACGATAGGGCCCGGCCGGCGTGGCGACATCGAGGACGACGCCGTCGCCGGTCGCGGCGATGCCGGTCGCCTCCTCCTGCCAGCGGATGTCGACGAGCCCGGTCCGTGCCGCCGCCTCGATGCAGGTGTGCTCGAAGTAGTACTGCTGCAGGTTGATGAAGGCCGGCATGCGATGGCCGGCCTCGGGCAGCAGATCGAACTCGTAGATCTGGCGGGTGTCGAGGAACACCTTGCCCTTGCGCCAGGTGACGCCCTTGTCGAGCAGGGGCTGCGCGAGCCCCAGGCGGTCCATGATCTCGAGCGTGCGCTTCGACCAGCAGATCGCGCGCGAACCGTCGGAGAGCTTGCTGCGGCGGTCGATGATTACGCTGCGATGGCCACGCCGCGCCAGGCCGAGGGCGGCAGCGAGACCAACCGGCCCGGCACCCACGATGACCACCGGATGATGCGCCGGCGGCGCGCGGCCATGGTCGGCGGAGCGCACGTGCGGGAAGATGAGATTGCGGACGTCGGTCATCGTGGCGTGGCCGTGGCGGTTCGCGCCAGGATACCAGCCGGACAACCCGGGACCTAGGTCGGCGAGCTCGCCAGGGCCGGCGGCGGCTGCGGGGCGCGGATGAGCAGGGCGGCAACGACGCTGAGGAAGGACAGGGCGGCAAAGGTGACGAGCGAGGGAACATAGGTGCCGTAGATGTCCCGCAGGAAGCCCGACAGAACCGGGCCGGAAGCCTGCGATGTCACTTGCACGGTGAGGGCGGCGCCGCGGATGGCGCCGAAGCTGGCGCGGCCGAAGTAGTCGGCCCACGCCAGCGGCAGGACGGTGAGGACGCCGCCAATGCCGGCGCCGAAGAAGCAGGCGGCGATGTAGCCCTGCGGCGCACTGGCGATGCCGGTCATCAGGATGGCGCTGGTGCCCAGGAGCGCGCCCGAGAGGGCGAGGCTCGCCCGGACGCCGATGCGACGCGCGACCAGGCCGAAAGCCAGCCCCGCCATGGCCGACGCGAAGGAGAAGGTGCTGACGACGGTTGCGGCGATGGTGGCGCTGAGGCCGTGCTCGAGGAGGTGCGGCGCCTGATGCAGGCTGACGCCGGCCTGCACCGGGAAGACCAGCACGGTGTAGAGCGACAGGAGCCAGAA
>DATFCC010000324.1:0-11627 GCA_035253505.1 Hyphomicrobiaceae bacterium | reverse complement strand
ATGACCGCAGGGACACAGTGGCAGCCAAAACCACCATGGCCATCAGCAGGGCCGGCCGGGACATCAGCAGGGCGTATTGAATCTTGTATTTTGCAGCGGAAAGTCCCGCTTTCTCAGAGACTTCGATCAACGAGGGGAGTTGCCATATGGAGACCGCAGTCTCCGACCCGATGGCCTCTCCGACGCGCTCGCGGGTGAGGTAAGTACTTACCGTATACGTATCGAAAGATTCAGGTTCCCTGCCCGGCCGCGAAACAAGCGCCTTCTGCAACTCCCAGTAGCTATCGTTGAGCGTGGCCTTGGCCGCCTCGATACGCTCAACGAAGCGCCCCTGCTGATCGAACTGGTAGACGGTCACTCCGGTCAGCGACAGCCCCTGATCGGCCACCGCCCGCGCGCTCATCACCGACTGGCCGTCGGTGCCGTCCTGACGCAGCCAGGACTCGTCACCCGAGGTCGCCATCAGGTTGGCCTCACGCCCGAAGGCATCGGCGACCAGGCGCTCCGCCTCCGATCGGGCCGCGGCCGCCAGGGGGTTGTAGACCGTCACCGCGAAGATGCCGAGCACGCCGGCAACGACGAGGCCAGGCCGCAGGAACTGCCACACCGACATGCCGCCGGCGCGCATGACGATGAGCTCGGACTTGCGGTTGAGGCTCAGCAGCGCGCCGATGCCGCCCACGAGGACTGCGAACGCCAGCAGGATCTCCGTGAAGGCCGGGAGGCGGAGCAGCCCCATCCACATCAAGGTCATCACGGAAAGGTTGGTGGCACGCCGAGAGATGCGCAGCAGCTCCACCATGTCGATCATGAAGATCAGCACCCCGCAGACCAGGAAGGCGCCCAGGATGGCGAGCAGGAAGCGCTTGGCGACGTAGCGGCGGAGCGTGCGCGGACCAATCACGTCAGCCCCCGGCCCCGATGCGCACGGCCTGCCGGCGGGGCCACAGACCCGAGATCGCGCGGCCGGCCTGGGCGGTGGCTGCCCCGAGCAGGCGCGCGAGCCGGGACTGGCGGCGTGGATAAAGGCGCAACTGGATGAGGGCCGCGGCCAGCAATGCCGCCGAAGCGGGCACCGCATAGAGCACCGGCGCCAGGGCCGGCCGCCCGACCACCATGTTCACGGCGGCGATGCCGAGCACCCGGAACGTGGCCGCTACCGTGAAGGCCGCAACCAGCGCGTTGGTGCGGTTCGTTCGCGTTGTCTGCGGCTGCCCGATGAACGCCAGCACCAGGAACACGAACGCCAGAGCATAGAAGGGGCTGGCCAGCCGCTCATGCAACTCGGATGTGTAGCTGCCCGGGCTTATCTTGAAAATGACGTCGCTCGGGTCGGGGCGCAAAAGCTCGGGCGTATAGCGCTCGCGCGGGCGGACGACGACCACCTGGTCGGCGCGCTGCTCCAGCCGGTTGATGTCGACGGCGTAGCTCTCGAAAGTGATGATCTGCGGCGCCGCATCGTTCTCGAGGCGGCGCACGATATGACCGTTGGACATGCGCAGATAGGCTGCTTCGCCTTGTTTGATGATGCGTCCGCGCTCCGCCAGGTAGGTGACGATCTGCTTTGGATCGCGTGCGTCGTGCATCATCAGGCCGAGCAGCTCGCCGCTTGGCGATCGGTCGCGGATGTGCACGGTCATGCGCGCTTCCGGCGAGGTGAAGCGCCAGGGCTGGATGACCTGCGTCATCAGCTCGGTGCGGACCTGCACCGCCATCTCGCGGAGCTTGTACTGGGTCCAGGGGCCAGCCAGGTGGTTCACGAAGGCGACGCCCAGTCCGACCAGGATCGCCAGCGTTCCCAGAGGCTTGACGAGCGCCCAGGTGGGCATGCCGCCGGACGCCATCACGATCAGCTCGCTGTCGGCGTTGAGACGGTTGAGCACGTGGATGGAGGCGATCAGCAGTGCGATCGGGGCAATGATGGCCATCATGCTCGGGATGGCGAGGGTGGTCATGGCGAGGAAGCGCAGCGCGTCCTGGCCCTGCGTCGTCATGAGCTCGAGCTGGCGCAGGGCGACGGCGATCCACACCACGCCGGTCAGAGACAACAGGATGAGAACGAGGGCGCCCGCGGTCTGCCGAAAGACATATCGGCTAAGCAAGCGCATGGAGTTCCCTCAGCACGCCGTCCCCCTTCGTGGCCGCGCGACGACCCAGACGCAAAGCGGCCCCGGCTCAATGCGTTAGGCGTTCCCATGACATGGTGGCGGAAAATTGGCCCGGGGCGCCCAGCCCCAGGCCATCCACGCCATCCACGGGCCACCTGTGACGTGGCGCCCTGCCTCAGGCTCCGTTTCCGTCACCCACAGGGCACCCGCGGCCTTCACTTGACGCTGCACGAGCAAGTGGCTAAGTGAAAATTGTCGCGAAAATGCCACAGTGCCCATTGATCTGTGTGATCGCTTTGCTTCAAAGGGCCGAGTATCCGTGCCGACACAACTCGTGAAAGACGCCGTCGGAGCAGTTTCGACCGCGCTGCAAAAACTGCGGCGGACCGCAGCCGTGGCGGCACGCGAGGTCGCCCTTGGCATGCGCCGCCTGGCCGCCGGCGCGGGCACGCCTGAAGACCCTCTTCTGGACGCCAACGCTCCGCCCCTGCCGGGCACCGGCACGCGCGCCTTCTGGATAGGCCTGATCGTCGTCAGCCTGTCGGTGGTCTGGGCCCTGGTGACGTTCCTGATCCTCACCAACCTGACCCCGATCGCCCCCCGCGAGCAGGTCGTCTACGTCGTCCTGTTCGTCAACCTGCTGCTGGTGATCGCCATGGTGGCGGTGATCGCGGTGCACATCGTGGGGCTGTGGCGGGCGTGGCAGAAGAAGGTCGCAGGCGCGCGGCTGCACGCCCGCATCGTTGCCCTCTTCAGCGTCATTGCCGCGCTGCCGGCGCTGCTGCTCGCGGTTGCCGCCACCACGACATTCTCGCGCGCGCTCGACAACTGGTTCAACCAGCAGACCATGTCGATCGTGCTCAACTCGCTCAATGTGGCACACGCCTACCTGGACGAGCACGGCCAGGTGATCCGCACCGATATCGTCAACATGGCGAAGGATCTGGAGGACGCGGCTCCGCAGGTCGCCAGCCATCCGCCCAAGTTCCGTGAGCTGATGCTTGCCCAGGCGGGCCTGCGCGACCTGCCCGTGGCCTATGTCATCAATGCCAAGGGGGCGGTGAAGGAAGCGGTCCTGGAGGACGACAAGATACCCTATATCGCGCCGCCCGAGCACCTGATCCGCGCAGCCGACGCGGGCCAGGTGCCCCTGCTCATGCCGCGCGGCAGCTTTCGCGTCGCCGCGCTGATCAAGCTGCACAACTATCCCGATGCATTCCTGTACGTGGCGCGCGGCGTCGACCCGGAGGTGGTGAAGCATCTGCAGACGACCCAGGCCGGCGTCCGCCGCTACGAGAGCCTTCGAGCGGTGCGCGGTGGCCTGAAGTTCGCGCACGGTCTCATGTACTTCATGATTTCTCTCACCTCGCTGCTGGCGGCGATCTGGCTGGGGCTCTGGTTTGCCGGCCAGTTCGTCGCCCCCATCCGCCGCCTGATCAGCGCCGCGCAGCATGTGGCGCGCGGCAATCTCTCGATCGAGCTGCCAGTGCGGCGCGGGGAGGGCGACCTGCGCCGGCTGTCGGTGAACTTCAACGCCATGACCAAGGAGCTGGAGCGCCAGCGCACGGACCTGGTGACGGCCAACACCCAGCTCACGGAGCGCCGCCGCTTCATGGAGGCGGTGCTGTCGGGCGTGTCGGCGGGTGTGATCGGCCTCGACCGCGACGAGCGCATCACGCTCGCAAGCCGATCCGCGCAGAAGCTGCTCGCGCGCGAGGAGGCCGACCTCGTCGGCCGCCTGCTGGGCGACGCGGTGCCCCAGTTCGCAGCAATCCTGCAGGAGGCGGCCGAGCACAAGAACCGGCCGCAGCGCCAGGTCACGCTCATCATCGGCGGCGAGGAGCGCAACTTCGCGGTGCGCATCACCCACGAGGAGCAGGGCGGGGAGGACTACGGCTCGGTCATCACCTTCGACGACGTCACCGAGCTGGTGGCAGCGCAGCGCACCTCCGCCTGGGCCGACGTGGCGCGCCGCATCGCCCACGAGATCAAGAACCCGCTCACGCCGATACAACTTTCCGCCGAGCGCCTGCGCCGCAAGTACACCCACACCATCCAGGACGACCGCGAGACCTTCGAGCGCTGCACCGACACCATCATCCGCCAGGTCGGCGACGTGGTGGAAATGGTCAACGCCTTCTCGCAGTTCGCGCGCACGCCGCAACTGCAAATGGAGGAGCAGGACATCCGCGAGGTGGTGCGCAAGGCGGTGTTCGACCGGCAGGAGGCGGCGAGCGAGATCAGCTACGACATCCGCCTCGGCGACGAGCCGATCATGGTGAGCTGCGACCGCAGGGTGATGTCGCAGGCGGTCGGCAATCTGCTCAAGAACGCGCAGGAGGCGATCCAGAGCTACGCGGAGAGCGCCGACAAGAGTGCTGGCTGGCGCGCGCGCATCGAAACCGTGGTGCGGCGAGCCGGAAACGAGGTGGCGATCGAGATCATCGACAACGGCCCCGGCCTGCCGAAGCACAACCGCAACCGCCTGCTGGAGCCTTACGTGACCACGAAAGGCAACAAGGGCACGGGCCTTGGACTCGCGATCGTCCAGAAGAGCGTCGAGCAGCACGGCGGCTCTCTGGCGCTGGAGGATGCGCCTCCGGGCCCCGATCGCACGCACGGCGCGCTCCTCCGCATCACCTTGCCGGTGGGCCGCGCCGCCCCGCAGACAACCCAGCAACCCGAACGCGCGGCCGCGAGCGGCGCATGATGACAATGGAGTGAGGAGCGACAGATGGCATCAGACATTCTGATCGTCGACGACGAGGCCGACATCCGCGAGATGGTGGCAGGCTTCCTTCAGGACGACGGACACCGCACGCGGCTGGCGCGGGACTCCGACGAGGCGCTGAAAGCGGTGGAGGAGCGCCGACCGCAGCTCGTCATCCTCGACATCTGGCTGCAGGGCAGCCGGCTCGACGGGCTGGAGGTGCTCAACATCATCAAGAAGACGCACCCCGATCTGCCGGTGGTGATCATCTCGGGTCATGGCAACATCGAAACCGCCGTGACGGCCATCAAGCGCGGCGCCTACGACTACATCGAGAAACCGTTCAAGGCCGACCGGCTACTGCTCGTCACCCTGCGCGCGCTGGAGGCCTCCAAGCTACAGCGCGAGAACCGCGAGCTCAGGGAGCGCTCGGTCGTCAGCTTCGACATGATCGGCAAGTCGCCGGCGATCAACCAGCTCCGCGCCGCCCTGGAGCGCGTCGCCCCCACCAACAGTCGCGTGCTCATCCGCGGCGGCGCCGGCTCTGGCAAGGAGCTGGTCGCTCGCGTCCTGCACGACTCCTCGCAGCGCAAGGAGGGGCCGTTCGTGGTGCTCAACGCGGCCGCCATGGCCCCGGACCGGGTCGAGGAGGAGCTGTTCGGCACCGAGGGCCACGCCGGGCCGCGCAAGGTCGGTGCGCTGGAGGAGGCGCACGGCGGCACGCTCTATATCGACGAGGTCGCCGATATGCCGCTCGAGACGCAAGGCAAGGTGCTGCGCGTGCTGGTCGAACAGAAGTTCCAGCGCGTCGGCGGCGGCCCGAAGGTGGCGGTGGACGTGCGCATCATATCGTCGACGAGCCGCGACCTGGAGCGCGAGATGCAGGAGGGCCGTTTCCGCGAGGACCTCTACCATCGCCTCAACGTGGTGCCGCTGCGCGTGCCGAGCCTGGCCGAGCGCCGCGACGACATCCCGATGCTGGTGCAATTCTTCGTCGGGCAGGTAGCCCAATCCTCCGGCCTTGCGCCGCGCAAGATCGGGGAGGATGCGGTGGCCGTGCTGCAGGCCCACGACTGGCCGGGCAACGTGCGCGAGCTCAGGAACAACATCGAGCGGCTGATGATCCTGTCGGGCGGGGACCCCGACGCCATCATCACGGCCAACATGCTGCCCGAGGAGATCGGCTCCAATGTGCCGCTGCCCGTCAACGGCGGTGCCGAGCATCTGATGTCGCTGCCCCTGCGGGAGGCGCGCGAGATCTTCGAGCGCGAGTACCTGCTGGCGCAGATCAACCGCTTCGGCGGCAACATTTCCCGCACGGCCGAGTTCGTCGGCATGGAGCGCTCCGCCCTGCATCGCAAGCTGCGCGCCCTGGGCGTCTCCTCGCAGGAGCGCACCGGCGACATGCCGAGGACCGGCACGTGACGCGCGTCGTCTACGTCAACGGCCGCTACCGGCCGTATGCCGAGGCCGCAATCCACGCGGAGGACCGCGGCTTCCAGTTCGGCGACGCCGTCTACGAGGTGTGCGAGGTGCTGGGCGGGCGCCTCGTCGACGAGGCGCGGCACATGCAGCGGCTGGCGCGCTCGCTGAAGGAACTCGGCATCGCCGAACCGATGGGCGAGGCCGCGTGGTCGCGCGTGCTGCGCGAGACGGTGCGGCGCAACCGCGTGCGCGACGGGCTCGTCTACCTGCAGGTCTCACGCGGTGCCCGCCCGCGCGACTTTCTGTTCCCCCTTGAAGGCATGGAGCCGACCGTCGTCTGCCTGGCGCGCAGCGTATCGCGAGCACGCGTGGAGGAAGGGGCGGCCGCGGGCATTGCCGTCATGACAGTGCCTGACACGCGATGGGCGCGGTGCGACATCAAAACCGTGATGCTGCTGCCGGCCTCGCTCGCCAAGCACGCGGCACGGAAGGAAGGGGCCAAGGAGGCCTGGTTCGTCGACGAGACGGGCCATGTGCTGGAGGGCGGCTCCTCCAACGCCTGGATCGTTGACAAGGACGGCCGGCTGATCACCCGGCAGGTGGACAACGCGATCCTGCGCGGCGTGACCCGTACCACTCTGATCGACCTGCTGAAGCGAGAGCGGCTGGAACTCGTGGAGCGGCCGTTTACCGTCGAGGAGGCGCGAACGGCACGCGAGGCTTTCATCACCTCGGCTACCAATTCCGTCATGCCGGTGGTCGCTGTCGACGGCCGGCCGATCGGGAACGGCACGCCGGGCCTGCTGACGCTCAGGCTGCGGTCGGAATTTCATACGGCGGCACAGTTGGGGGAGGGGTGAGAATTGCGCCTGCAATAGGCATCCAGACCCGCCAAAAAAGCCGAATCTGCTTGTGCAGGTTGGAATGATTCTGCATTTTACGGCGGCGGGATGAGGGCCAGCGCATCGGCCTTCCAAATGACAAGTAACGGACAACAACAATGGCCGAACGAGCCCAAAGCCTTCAGGATACATTCCTGAACCACGTACGCAGGAACAAGACGCCGCTTACGATTTTTCTCATCAACGGGGTCAAGCTGCAGGGGATCGTGACGTGGTTCGATAATTTCTGCGTGCTGCTGCGCCGCGACGGGCACTCGCAACTCGTCTACAAGCACGCCATATCAACGATCATGCCGGGCGCACCGGTGCACCTCATGGACTCTGACCAGGCTGAAGGCCAGCAGGGATAGCCATCTCGACGACGCAATCCGGAAGAGAGGCGAAACGCCGGCGCCGCGGTGCCGTCGAGCGGAAACGCCTGCCGACGCGCGCAATCGTCCTCGTCCCGTTCCGGCGCGATGAGCGTGCTGCGCCAAACGGCGGCGGCAAGGCCTCCCTGAACGAAGCAATGCCCACGGCCCATTCGAGCGCAGACCGGCTCGACGAGGCGGTTGGCCTGGCGCGCGCCATCTCTCTCGAGGTCGCCGCTGCTGAGATCGTGCCGCTGGTGCGCCCGCGGCCGGCCACTCTGCTCGGCTCGGGCAAGGTCTCCGAAATCGGCGCTCTCGTTGCCGAGCGCGGCGCCGGCCTTGTCGTCATTGATCACGCCGTCACGCCCATCCAGCAGCGCAACCTCGAGAAGGCGTGGGATTGCAAGGTGCTCGACCGCACGGGCCTCATCCTGGAGATCTTCGGCGAGCGGGCGCTGACCCGCGAGGGCAGGCTGCAGGTCGAGCTCGCGCATCTGAGCTATCAGAGGAGCCGGCTCGTGCGCTCCTGGACGCACCTCGAGCGTCAGCGCGGCGGCTTCGGCTTCCTCGGCGGTCCGGGCGAGGCGCAGATCGAAACCGATCGCCGTCTGATCGATGAGCGCATCGACAAGATCCGCAAGGAGCTGGCGGTTGTCGTCAGAACCCGCGCGCTGCATCGCTCCGGCCGCAAGCGCGTGCCCTATCCGATCGTGGCCATCGTCGGCTACACGAACGCCGGCAAGTCGACGCTGTTCAACCGGATGACGGGCGCCGCGGTATCGGCGCGCGACCAGGTGTTCGAGACGCTCGACCCGACCATGCGCGAGGTCAGGCTGGCGAGCGGACGGCGCGTCATCCTCTCCGATACGGTGGGCTTCATCTCCAACCTGCCCACCACGCTCGTCGCAGCCTTCCGGGCGACGCTGGAGGAGGTCGTGGAAGCCGACCTCATCCTGCATGTCCGCGACATCTCCCATCCGGAAACGGAGGCGCAGCTTCGCGACGTGGAAGCCATCCTGTCCGATCTCGGCATCGATGCGGCGGCTGCGGACGCGCCGGTCCTGGAGGTCTGGAACAAGGCGGACCGGCTGGACGCCGCCCAGCGCACCGAGGCGAGCCGGGTCATAGCGCGCGCCGACCGGCCGCCGGTTCTGATCTCGGCGCTGACGGGTGAAGGCGTCGATGCCATGCTGTTTGCCATCGACGCGCGCTTCGGCGGCAATGACGAAGTCCTGAGGCTCGAGATTCCACCGGCCCAGGGCCGTCTCCTGAGCTGGCTCCACGACAATGCCGAGGTGCTCGAGCAGGATACGGCCGACACGGGCGTGGTGATCGCCCGCTTCCGCATCGACCCCACCATCAAAGGCAAGCTCGAAGGCCAGCTCAAGCGGGCGGGGCTGGCATCGCATCTCTCTGCGGTGGAGCAGGGCCGGAAGAAGGTGCGGCGCAGGGCGTAACTGGCCTGTTCAGCGGATGCCGGCTCGGCGCGCAGCCACGATCAGTCGCGGCGTTCCTCGGCCTTGGCCTGGTCCCACAGCCGATCCATCTCCTCGAGCGTCGATTGCGACGGCGAGCGGCCGTCCGCTGCCAGCAGCGCCTCGATACGCGCGAAGCGGCGGACGAATTTCTGGTTGGCGGAGCGCAGGGCCGCCTCCGGATCGACGTGGAGATGGCGTGCCACGTTGGCGACGACGAACAGCAGATCGCCGAGCTCCTCGCCAATCTCCGGTGCCGTTGATGGTGAGCCGTCCACAGTGTCGCCGGCCACGGCCTGCTCGAGCTCGGCCAGCTCCTCTTTCAGCTTGGCGAAGACCGGGGCGAGTGAGGGCCAGTCGAACCCGACGCGGGCGGCTTTGTGCTGCAACTTGACGGCTCGCGTCAGGGCGGGAAGGGCAGGGGGAATGCCGGCGAGCACGGTCTGCCCGGAGGCTTGCGCCTTCTCCGTGGCCTTGATGCGCTCCCAGAACCCCGGCGCGGCGCCGGCGGCCCGTTCCGCCTCGCTGCCGAACACATGGGGGTGGCGGCGGATCATCTTGTCCGCGATCCCATCGACCACATCGGCGAACGCGAAGATAGCGTCCTCCTCGGCTATGCGCGCATGATAGACGACCTGGAGCAGAAGGTCGCCCAGCTCCTCGCGGAGGGCGCCCAGGTCGTTCCGGTCGATCGCATCGGCGACCTCGTAGGCTTCCTCGATGGTGTAGGGCGCGATCGTGCCGAACGTCTGCGCGAGATCCCAGGGGCAACCTGTGCCCGGCGTCCGCAGAGCCGCCATGATGTCGAGGAGCTCGGCAATCCTGCCGATGCGCGGGTCGGGCGGCTCGGGTGACACGATGAGGCGAATCCTGGCTCTTGCGTTGCGGGAAGGACGCTACCATGAAACCACCGCCTCGCGAGGCCACAGCCGCGGCGTCCAGCCCACGCGAGGCCGAAACCATCACGGCCGACCATGCTACGCGTGACCCGCGACATTACGATTCCTGCCTCCGAGGTGGAGGAGGTATTCGTCCGCGCGTCGGGCCCGGGCGGCCAGAACGTCAACAAGGTGTCGACGGCGGTCCAGCTTCGCTTCGACGTGCGCCGCTCCCGGTCGCTGCCGGAGGCCGTGCGGGCGAGGTTGGAACATCTGGCAGGCGCACGCCTCACCGGCGATGGCGTGCTCGTGCTGACGGCCGACCGCTTCCGTAGCCAGGCGCGCAATCGCGAGGATGCGCGGGAGCGCCTGGTGGCGCTGGTCCGGCGGGCGGTGATCCTGCCCAAGGCGCGGCGCGCAACGAAGCCGCCACGCGCCGCCAAGGAGCGCCGCCGGGAACACAAGCGTCAGCGCTCGTCCGTCAAGTCATTGCGCCGGACGCCACGTGCGGACGACTAAGGCCCGCGGCCGGCCCGCGTCAGTGGCCCGACTTGTCGCTGGCGCGACTGGCCTCGAACAGGAACCAGAGGCGCCTCTCGGTTTCGTCGATGAAGGTCTCGAGCAGGCTGGCGGTGGCCACGTCCCCGCCCTTGTCGGCGATCTCGTGCGCCTTGCGCATAGCCGTGGCCATCGCCTTGTTGTCCGCCATCAGCTCGCGCAGCATGTCGCCCGGCGCGACGAACGCGGCGTCGTTGTCCTCGATGCTCTGATGCTTGGCGATGTCGCCGATGGAACGCAGCGTGGTGCCGCCGAGCTTGCGCACGCGCTCGGCGAGAATATCCGTGCTGGCAAAGAGCTGATCGGCCTGCTCGTCGAGCAGCAGATGGTAGTCGCGAAAATGCGGCCCGCTCACATGCCAGTGGAAATTCTTGGTCTTCATGTAGAGCGCGAACGCATCCGCCAGCAGCCCATTGAGAGCCGCAGAAATCTGCTTCACCGCCCCTTCGCTGAGATCCGTGGGCGTGTCCAGCTCGGCTGCAGGCTTCTTGGCGGTCTCGAGCGATCTGATTTTGGTCATTGTCACACTCCATGGGCTCCGGGCAGCGGCGTGGGCTTGGCCGTATCATCGCCAAACGCGGCCTCCTCGGGGAGGTTCCGTCGCGACAGGGACGCCGGCCGATCCGCCTCAGGCTTCGCTCGACGATGCGACCTCGAACGGGAAGCCCTGATCCGCCCAGCCGACGATACCCCCGATCATCACCTTCACCGGCCGGCCGAGAAGCGCGAGCTTGCGGGCGGCCTTGTCGGCACCGTTGCAGTGGGGGCCGGCGCAATAGACGACGAATAGCATGTCATGCGGCCACGCCATCATGCGCTCGGCGGTCATGTCGTCATGCGGCAAGGTGAGGGCTCCGGGCACGTGCCCGCGCGCATAGGCGGCGGCCTCGCGCACATCGAGCAGCACGAAATCCTGCGCGCCGGTCCGCAAGGCCGCGTAGACATCGGCACAGTCGGTCTCGAACACCAGCTTGCGGGAGAAATGGCTGGCAGCCTCCGACGGGGGCGCCGGCGGGGTCTGGGTTACGGGCGTGGTCATCGGGGGCCTGTGGTGCTGCCTGTTGGACGGGTTGACGCCAGGGCGGCTCAGCTCAACCCGAGGCGAAGCTGCCGTATAAACGGACAGCGCACGATCCGGTTCGCTGCCGCCGGTGACTGGCATCGAGCCCGCAGGCGTCCTCGAGTCTTGTTCGCATAATATATATTATGGAAAATAATGGC
>DATFCC010000323.1:0-8627 GCA_035253505.1 Hyphomicrobiaceae bacterium | reverse complement strand
ATCTGGTCGAGGATGCTGGCGGCCTGGCCCTGATGGGTGCCGGAGAGCGCGATCTGTAGGATGTCGGGGATGTACCAGATCAGCTTCTTGGAGGCCGCCAACTCCTCTACCGCGCGCTGGATGCGGCCCTCGAGCTGGCCGAACCACTGTTGCCCGGCCATGAGATCGGCGGCGCTGGCCTCGAACACGGTCCAGCCCTCCCGCTCCAGCCGGCTGGCCAATAGGCGCAGGAACGTGGTCTTGCCGACGCGATGCTCGCCGCTCACCAGCAGGGGGCGCATGGGCGTCTGCAGCGCTGCCGCCTCGGCCGACACAAGGCCTTCGGCCCAGCTCTCCGGCTCGACCAGCAGGTCGTTGTCCTTGCGGTCGGCCCAGAACCGGCCGAAGGAGGCCAGGAAGGTCCGGTCGACGCTGGAGCGCTGCACGGTGTCGAGGTGCTTGATCAGGGCCGCGGCATAGTCGTGGGGCACGCGCTGCAGAAAGGACCGGATCTGGTCTGGTGGCGAGGCGTAGGCCGCATTCAGCGCCGGACCGAACACGGGTGGGTCTCCGAGCTTCTGGCGCTCGGCGAGATAGTCGCGAAAGAGGCCGGGCACGATCAGGTTGTCGCCCCACCAATCCTTGGCACCGGCCAGCGGATCGCCCACCGCGGGGCGGGGGTCGACGGCCAGCAGATAGGCGAGCGCGAAGTGGATCGGCCAGGGGTAGAGCTTCTCGAAGTGGGCGACCACCTGATCGGTGCGCTGGCTGCGGTCCTCGCGGCGCCGCAGCGCGGCGAGCGCGGCGCAGGCCAGCGGCCAGTTGGCGCCGAGCGCGTACTGCATGACCGTGTCGAGGGGCACCGCGCGATCCTCGAGCAGCCGGACCGCCTCGGCAAATTGCGGCTGGTCCTCCAGCTCGCGCGGATGCGCGAGGTTGGAGGCGAGCGGCGAGAACACCGCCTCCAGATTGTGCAGCCGGGAGGATAGCGGCGTGCCGCCTCCTGCGGAGCCGTCGCCTTGGCCGGGCGCAGGTGGCGGCGAGGCCAGGGCCGGCGGGTCGGCGGCCGGCGGGACCCGCACGATGGGCCATACCAGCTTCCAGCCGGCGCGCGAGGCCAGCCACAGCCCGATGGCCAGACCGACGACAACGACAAGGAATTTTTCCACGGTCCCGAACCTGGCGGATCATACGCAGGCGCGGGCGGGACTGTCAGAATTCCAGCGCGCGAAGTCAACGACAGGGTGGGGCTTCAGCCCTTGGGCGCCGGCCTGGGACCGACGCGTATGGGCTCCACGTATTGCAGGTCCAGATCCCATGGGAAATGGATCCAGGTGTCCTGCGACACCTCCGTCACGAAGGTGTGGCACAGCGGCGCGCCGGCCGGCTTGGCGTAGACGGTGGCGAAGTGCGCGTCGGGCAGCATGTCGCGCACCACGCGCGCCGTCTTGCCGGTATCGGTCAGATCGTCGATCAGCAGCACCCCCTTGCCCCGGCCATTGCCGATGCCCTGCACGGAGGCCGCCACGCCCTTGAGGACCTTGAGCTCGCCCTGCTTTTGATGGTCGTAGGTCGACACGCACACCGTTTCGACCAGCCGCAGGTCGAGCTCCCGGGCGACGATGGCCGCGGGCACCAGGCCCCCGCGCGTGATGCATACGATGGCGTCGAACGGGCCCTTGTCCGCCAAGCGCCAGGCCAAGGCCTTGGCATCGCGGTGGAACTGGTCCCAGGAAACGGGAAAGGACTTGCGCGGAGCGGTTTGGTCCATGGTCGGTCGCCGATGACGGGCAGCCAAAGCCCCCGTCGCCTTGCATCAATTTGCCGAGCAAATCAACGGTCGGGCAGCCAGGAGCTCGGCGCGGCCGTGCAAGGGCCTCAGCTCGCCCTCGCGCGCATGCCTGCCTGGGAATTCGGGCTTGACCGCCGTTGTTCTGATCACCGAGGATAACCTGTCGGCCTCGAGAGCCGCAACGTCAATGCGCCGGGGCAGCACGCGGCCGCGCCCCGCAGAAAAGCAACGGCCGCGAACGGAGGGGCCGCTCGATGTTGTCCGCCCGCCTGCGCCGCCGCATCGGCGTGCATGCCGCCGTCGTCGTCACCACGTTGGCCGCACTCGGCATGGTCACGGCGCGCGGCAACGACCTGACCATGGGCAACGTCAATCCGCCCAAGCATGGCACATCGCTGGCAGCGCAGCAGTTTGCCGACAAGGTGGGGGAGCTGACCTCCGGCAAGCTCAAGATCGTGCACCACCATTCTGGCGCCCTTGGCGGCGAGCGCGAGGTGGCGCAGCAGATCCAACTCGGCGCGGTGGACTTCGGGCCGATCACGACGGCGCCGTTGTCGACGCTCGTGCCGGAGATGTCGGTATTCCAGCTGCCCTACATCTTCCGCGACTACGACCACGTCTTCAAGGCGCTCGACGCCAGCGACGACATCACCAAGTACTACGACGCCGTTCTCGACAAGCGCGGCCTGAAGCTGATCGGCTTCATCGCCGCCGGCTACCGCGGCATCTACGGGCACGGCGCCATCAACTCGCTCGACGACGTCAAGGGCAAGAAGGTGCGCGTGCAGGAGGACAAGATCCTGGTTGCCACCTTCAAGGCGCTCGGCATGATCTCGACGCCGATCGCCTTTCCCGAGGTCGCAACGGCCCTGCAGACCAAGGTTATCGATTTCGCGGAAGGCGGGGTCAACACCTTCTACCACAACAAGTTCTACGACATCGTCAAGTTCGTGGCCGACGTGCGCCACACGCACCAGGCGACCGCGTTGATCATGTCCAAGGCGGGCTGGCAAAAGCAGGATGCGGCCGGGCAGAAGGCCATCATGGACGCATGGGCGCATGCCCGGACCTTCAACCGCAAGTTCATCCTGGACGAGGACAAGTCCATCCAGGACCAGGTGCGGGCGCAAGGCGTCACCATAACCAAGCCGGATGCGACGCCCTTCCGCAGCGCGACGCAGAGCGTGTACGAGGAATTCTACGCGACGCCCGCCGGCAAGGACGCGAAGAAGATCGTCGACTTCATCCTGGCCGTTAAGTAGCCATGGCAAACGGGGGAGACGGCGGCGGCGGTGGAGCGCCCGACGGCTGGAGGCGTGTCTACGACGTTTTCGGGTACGTCGGAGGCGCGATCCTCGCCGTCATGACCGCCGCAGTCTTCACGCAGGTCGTGCTGCGTTACCTTGGACGGGTGGGCATCGACGGCCTCGAGGAAGTACCCAGGTATCTGTTCATCTGGCTCGTCATGATCGGCGCCGCGTCGGCGATGCAGCGCGGCGAGCACACCGTCCTCGACTATTTCGTCAACCGCATGGGCCCGCGCGCCCGCGCCCTCGTGATCGCCGTCACCAATATCGTCGGAATCGGGCTGTTCCTGTACCTGATCAAGCTGAGCTGGGTGCTCGTGCCCAATGCGCAGCTGCAGACCAGCGCCGGCCTCAATCTGCCCCTCGGCTACGTTTTCGTGGCGGTTCCGATCGGTTCCGCTCTCATCATCCTGCCGATGGCCCGCGCCGCATATCGTGCCCTGAGGGACGGATGGCCGAGACCCTCCTGATTGTCTTCGTCGTCTTCATTTTGCTCGGCATGCCGATCAGCATCGCCATGGGCGTGGGCGCGCTCGGTGCGGCCTTCTTCTTTCCGGCGCTCAACCCGATCATCATCCCGACCCGCTTCGTCGGGCTGTTGTCGGATTCCTACCTGCTCCTGTCCGCCCCGCTGTTCATCCTGGCCGGCAATGTGGCCGCGCGCGGCGGCGTGGCACGCGTGATCATCGACCTGGCTACCGCGCTGGTCGGCCGCTTCCGCGGCGGACTGGCCTACGTCAACGTGGTCGACAGCATGTTCTTCGGCGGCATCTCGGGCTCCGCCGTCGCCGACGTCTCGGCACTCGGCACGTTCCTGATCCCGCAGATGGTGCGCAAGGGCTACGACCTCGATTTTGCCACCGCGCTCACGATCAGCACAGCCGTCGTGGCGCCGATCATCCCGCCGTCGATCATCGCCGTCATCTATGCCTGGATGGCCGATGAATCCGTGGCTGCCATGTTCGCCGCCGGCATCATACCGGGCATTCTCGTCGGTTTGGGCATGGCCGTACCCGTGTTCGTCATCGCCAAGAAGCGCAACTACCCCAAGGAGCCCCCACCAACCATCCCAGAGTTCCTGGCGGTGCTCCGCAACGCGCTGCCCGCGCTGATGATTCCCGTCATCATCATGGGGGGAATCCTGTTCGGCGTCTTCACGCCGACCGAGGCCGCCGCAGTGGCGGTCGTCTACGCCCTGGTGGTGCCGCCGCTGTTCTACCGGGAGCCGGCGCTGCGCGAGATCCCGAAGATTTTCGCCGACTCCGCGCGCCTGTCCGGCGTCATCGGCCTGATCATCGGCTTCGTCGGCGCCTTCGGATGGGTTCTCACCTACTCGAAGTTCCCATTCAAGGTGGCGGAGGCCATCGCCGTGATCGCGCCGGAGTGGTGGCTGTTTCTCATCCTGATCATTCTGCTCTACCTCATTCTCGGCACCTTCCTCACGCCATCGGAGATAATCCTCGTCACCGTTCCCGTGCTGCTCCCGGTGGCGCAGGCGGCGGGCGTGCACCCGGTCCACTTCGGTCTCGTATGCGTGGTGGCCTCCGCCGTCGGCCACATCACGCCGCCTGTCGGGCTGTGCCTATTCGTGGGCATGGCCATCAGCGGCCTGCCGATGGACAAGCTGGTGAAGCCGCTGCTGCCGTTCCTCGCCGCCATCGTGACGACGCTGCTGCTGGTCGCCTTCGTTCCGGAGATCGCCCTGGCGGTGCCGCGCTTCCTGGGCTTCATTCGCTGACCGCAGCCGAGGCGTTGGCCCGGAGCGGTGTAGGCTGCAATAGGCGAAGCCGTAGTGCACCGATGGGCCCGTGCGGCGGCCAATACGCTTCGCTTGCGCCCTACGAACGATCAGCCGACGCGCGCTGTCCGCCGAATCACGGCTTGCGGCCGTAGTTGAGCAGGCCCGGCTGCACCTTCGGCGGGCGGGCGCGGATCGCCTCCTCGTTGGGCGTGCAGCCCCATCCCGGCCGCGACGGCAGCACCAGATGCCCATTCTCGAACACCGGCGGATGGTCGACGAGCTCGTCGTCCCACGCCAGGCGGTCGATGTCGGTCTCCATGATGCGCAAGTTGGGCACGGCGGCGGCGAAGTGCGCATTCATCATGGTGCACAGGTGGCCGTAGAAGTTGTGCGGGGCGACGTTCACCTCGTGCGCCTCCGCTGCTGCGGCGATCTTCATGGACTGCCACACGCCGTTCCACGGCGTGTCGATGATGGCCACATCCATGGCCTGCTCGCGGAAGTAGGGCAGGAACTCGCGCAGGCCGAGCAACGTCTCGCACGAGGAGATGGGGTGCGGGCTGGAGCGGCGGATGAGGCCGAGCGCCTCCGGGCTGAACGTGTCGATCTCGATCCAGAACATGTCGAGATCGGCGATATGACGGAGAATCTTGAGATAGCCTTCGGTTTTGGCGTTGAAGTTGAGGTCGAGCAGCAGGTCCACGTCGGGCCCGGCGCCCTCGCGGATCGCCTCCAGGTGCATGCGCAGGTTGCGCAGCACGTGTCGGTCGACGTTGAGCTCGGGATAGAACGGCGCACCGAAGCCGGGCCGCCAGCCCTTGGGGTTCTTGCCGCCGGCTTCGTAGAGGAAGATGTTGGTCTTCATGGCGGTGAACTTCTTCTCCCGCACCTCGCGGCCGATGGCCACCACGCCGTCGAGATCGGTGATGGCCGGCTTGAAGAAGCCTGGGTGGTTGATGCGCCACGTCGCGCAGTGGGACCAGTAGACCCGGATGCGGTCGCGGACCTTGCCGCCGAGCAGCTCGTAGCAGGGCACGTTGAGCGCCTTGGCCTTGGCGTCGAGCAGGGCGTTCTCGATAGCGCCCATGGCCTCGGCTACGACGCCGCCTGCGGCGGGGCGCGTGGCGCAGTAGAGCTCGGCGTAGATGCGCTCGTGTGCGTTGGGCGACTGGCCGATGACACGCGGGGCGAGACGCTCGATGACCGTGCCGACGCCGGGCGAGCCGAAGCCTTCGTCGAACTCGCTCCAGCCGACGATGCCGCTGTCGGTCGTGAGCTTGACGAAATGATAGTTGCGCCAGCCGGCATCACAGGCGAGCGTCTCGATATTGACAACCTTCATCGGCGTTTCTCCCAGGCGTTGCCTTCGTGTCACCGCGACGGCGCCCCTGTCGTAGCACCGGCGGCCGGGGTGCGGCATCGCCGCCTCTGCAGCGCTGCCAGACGTAGCCTGCACCGGATGTTCAGAAGTTACGCACAGGTTGCCCTCGCCTCGTCCCCAGCTTTCCCCGTTTGTCCCATACTTGCCGTGGCTCGGCCATTTTGGCCGTGGACAATAGGACCGGCAACTTGCCACGCGCGCCCGGCTTGGCTTACGTGGCCCCATGCGTTGGCGGCGGAGCCCTTTCGATCCGGCGCCGGGGGAACGCAACAAACGCCGCTGCGCAAGCCATGGCGCCGCGGCAAGAAGCGAGGGACGCAATGGCCTTTGCCGAATTGAGCCACGGCCGCGTAAGCAATCCGGTCGACCTCGTCGAGGACATCGCCACGCGCAACGATTGGGCCTGCGAGCGCACCAGCACGGAAGAGCTGACCTTGACGGTGGCCGGCCAGTGGACCGACTACCACGTGTCGCTCAACTGGCGTGACGACCTGGAAAGCCTGCATATCGCCTGCGCTTTCGACGCCAAGGTGCCCGACAACCGCCTGTCCGAGGTCTATCGGCTGGTGGCCCAGATCAACGAGCAGCTCTGGCTCGGCCATTTCGACGTGTGGACCCAGGAAGGCCTGATCATGTTCCGCCAGGGCCTGATGCTCAACGGTGCGCTGGCGACGCCGCCCCAGTGCGAGGCGCTGCTGAAGGCGGCCTTCGAGGCCTGCGAACGCTACTACCAGGCGTTCCAGTTCGTGGTCTGGGCCGGGAAGGAGAGCCGCGAGGCCCTGGCCTCGACCATGTTCGAGACCGAGGGGCAGGCGTAGGCCGGTGCCGCAGATGCGGCCGAGTTCCACGTGAAACAACGAAGGCCGCCAACGATCCCGCCGGCGGCCTTCGCTTCCTGGAGTGCCCTTTCCGGCCCTATCGGTTGGGCATCAAACCCTACGAGCTGGGCCCGGCGTCGAAATTGACCTTGTCGACCAGCTCCGACGCGCGCTTGCGATACTTGGCGATGTTCTCCAGCGGCAGGGTATCGGGCTTCAGCTTGCCCCAGCTCTGCACGATATCCGACGGCGGCACCCGCGGGCTCACCGGGTACTCGTTGTTGGCCGTGGCATAGATCTTCTGCGCTTCGTCGGAAGCGAGGAATTCCATCAGCTTGATGGCATTGGCCTTGTTGGGCGCGTGCTTGGCGAGTGCGACGCCCGAGATGTTGATGTGGCTGCCGCGATCGGCGGCGTTCGGGAACAAGGGCTTGATGGCCGCACCCCACTCCCTCTGCTCGGGATTCTTCTCGTTCTTGGCCATCAGGGCCATGTAGTAGGTATTGCCGAGTGCCAGGTCGCACTTGCCGGAGTGGATGTCGCGGGCCTGCTCGCGATCGCCGCCGGCGGGCTTGTGCGCCAGGTTGGCCTTGACGCCGCGCAGCCAGGCTTCCGTCGCTTCCTCGCCCTTGTGGGCAATCATGGTGGCGATGAGCGAGGTGTTGTAGACGTGCTGGCCGGAGCGGATGCAGAGCTTGCCCTTCCACTTGGGGTCGGCGAGCTCCTCGTAGGTAATGCTGTCCTGCTTGACCCGCTCCTTGGAGGCATAGACCACCCGCGAGCGCATGGTCAGGCCGAACCAATGATCGGCGGGATCGCGGAACGATGCGGGGACGGCGTTTTTCAGCGCGGCCGAGTCGACGGGCTGCGTGAGCCCGGCATCCTTGGCCTCCGACAGGCGTCCAGCATCGACCGTCAGCAGAACGTCGGCGGGGCTGTTCTGGCCCTCGGCGGCCAGGCGCTCGTTGAGCCCGGCGCCCGCATACACGACATTGGCCTTGACGCCGGTCTTGTCCGTGAACGCCTTCAGCAGCGGATCGATGAGCTGTGGCTCACGATAGGAGTAGATGTTGACCTCGCCCTGGGCGAAGGCGGGAGCCGCCATGGCGGCCAGCAACAACCCGCAGACAGCAGGCGCCAACATGCGTGCGAAAGACATCCTCGACCTCCCTCTCCTTACAGCTCGAAGCTCCGAAAGCGGCGCATGACCCGCCATGGGACATGCGGCATTAGTCGTAATCTTGAATGCTATTGTCAAGAAAAGTCGGCTGACGCCGCGTCTGCGCATTGACGCCCAGCGGCAGGATGAACGACGAATAAAAACAACGTTCAGAGTGAGTTCAGCGGCCGGGTGTCATGGTTCGCGCATCGGACGAATTGACGTTCACGGAGCCCAGCCATGAAAACTCTCGTTCTCGCAGCGGCCGCGGCCGCAACCCTTGTCACCTCGACGGCGGCGAGCGCCCACGAGTGGGATCGCGAATCCCGCATCGACAGGCGCCTGGCCGAGCAGGCCTATCGCATCCGCCATAACCGCCACACCGGCCAGTTGACCCTCCTCGAGAAATGGCGGCTCCAGAACGAGCAGCGCCGCGTCGCGGCGATGGAG
>DATFCC010000322.1:0-20610 GCA_035253505.1 Hyphomicrobiaceae bacterium | reverse complement strand
AGCAAGGGCGTCTACTTGGCCGCGGCCAGATTCCGCGTGGCGCCCACGAAGCCCGCCGGATCGCCGAAGCGCTCCACCATCACCTGGGGCAGGTCCTTGCTCTTGTGGGTGACCGAGGCGCCGGCGCGCACGTGATAGCGCCCAGCATGGCGTGCCGCGTCGGGCTCCTTGCCGGCAACCAGATCGCGCGCGGCATCCATCACCAGCTTTCGGAAGCGCAGGATGCCGAGATCGGTCGGCCCCAGGTGCTCGCGGGTGCGATCGGCAATCGGCCCCTGGCTGTCCTGCACGGCGGCGTCCTGCTCGGATACGCCCTTGATGCCGGTGTAGCTCCTGGTCTTCTGCAGCTTGCGGTCGATGAGGTAGTCGTTGCCCTTGTGGCGCAGGGGCACGTAGTTCTCGTCGACCTCGGCGATCACCCCGTTGCCGGCCTTGTACATGGCGCGCTCCTGCTCGGTCAGCGGGCGCTCGGGGTTCCAGGCGTAGGTGTAGATCCAGCAGCAGGTGTCGGTGACGGGCACGAACGTCTGGCCGAACATATTCTCGCCCGGCATGGCGCTCGGCGCGTAGGCGTGGACCGGCATCAGGAACTGGGCGATGCGCCAGTAGATGTTGTCGTCGCGCGCGATGCGGCCGCCGGCGATGGTGAGGCCGGCATCGTGCGCGGTCACCTTGATCACGGGCCGCGGATCGTCGGCGATCCAGCGCACATGATCGAAATTCATGCGCGACATCGGGCTCGCGAGGTGCCTGCCGATGTCGAGGTCCTCGCCCTCTTCCTTGTCGAAGGTCAGGTGTGCGAACGAGAAGTGGGCGGTGTCGATGCTGCCCTCCATCGCCTGCACCCAGTTGCAGTCCTGCCATTTCTTGGAGACGTAGCGGTGCGAGGGCGGCACCAGGGCTACCTCCATGGCCGGCAGCTCCGGCATACGTTCGGCGGGACCCATGTACGCCCAGACCATGCCGCCGTGCTCGCGCGTGGGATAGGCCTTGATGCGGATCTTGTCCTTGGCGTTGAGATCGGGATAGGAGGTCGGCATGTCGACGCAACGGCCATCCACGTCGAACTTCCAACCGTGGTAGACGCAGCGGATGCCGCATTCCTCGTTGCGTCCGAGCCAGAGGTTGGCGCCGCGGTGCGGACAGTGTTGGTCAATGAGGCCGATACGCCCCCTGGTGTCGCGGAACGCCAGCAGAGGCTCGCCCATGACGGTCACCTTCCTGGGTGTCCCATCGGGCTCCGGCAGCTCCTCCGACAACAGCACCGGCAGCCAGAACCGGCGCAGCAGCTCGCCCATCGGCGTACCTGCGCCGCTTTCAGTGAGCAGTCGGTTGTCTTCCGCGCTGAGCATCGGGAGTCCTCTTGCCTTGTCCGCGCCTGGATACCCGCTCGCGGTTCGTTTGGCGGGTGCGATCCCGTTTCCCTTTCGAATATCAGAATGCAGCCGGCGCCGCCACGTGTGGTGGATCCGCGGAAAGCACCAGCAGGCGCCGTGAGCGTTGCGTCCGGCGCGTAGCCCCCGCGCAGCGATACCCTGTGCGATCGGTCTCTGCCCGCGTAAACTGCCTCCGTGCAACACCGCCGACGTCATGCCCGCGCAGGCGTATCCACACCAGCAGCGTGTACGCCGGCGAGACTTGCGCGAGTCGCCGCCTGCGCGGGGATGACGACGCGCTCAGGGGAGGCTTCGGCGCGGCCGATCATTGCGATCGCACTGAGGACGTGAGGAGGAAGCAAGCATGCCCGTCGGGTTCATCGGTCTCGGCATCATGGGTGCCAGCATGGCGTCCAACCTGCAGAAGGCGGGCTTCAAGCTCGTCGTGCACGACCTGCAGCGCCAGAACGCCAGCGCGCATCTGGCGGCGGGCGCCCAGTGGGCAGCGACGCCCAAGGCCGTCGCCGAGCAATGCGAGGTGGTGTTCACGTCGCTGCCGGGCCCGCCGGAGTTCGAGACAGTCGCGACCGGCAAGGACGGGCTCGCGGACGGCTTCACGAAGGGCTCGGCGGTGTTCGACCTGACCACCAACGCGCCATCGGTCGTGCGCCGCCTGCACCAGGTGTACGCAGACAAGGGAATCCACCTGCTCGACGCGCCGGTGAGCGGCGGGCCAGCAGGTGCGAAGTCAGGCCGGCTCGCCATCTGGGTCGGCGGCGACAAGGCGGTGTTCGACAAGTACAAGAAGGAGCTCGACGCCATCGGCGACGCGGCCCGCTATATCGGGCCGATCGGCGCCGGCTCGGTGGCCAAGCTGGTGCACAACTGCGCGGGCTACGCCATCCAGACGGCGCTCGCCGAGGTCTTCTCCATGGGCATCAAGGGCGGGGTCGAGCCGCTGGCGCTGTGGGAGGCGGTGCGCAGCGGCGCCCAGGGGCGCTCGCGCACGTTCGACCGGCTCGGCGACCGCTTCCTCGTCAACTCCTACGACCCGCCGAGCTTCGCGCTGAAGCTTGCGCACAAGGACATGCGGCTCGCCACCGAGCTCGGCCGCGAGCTCGGCGTGCCGATGCGGATCGCCAACCTCGCCTACGCCGAGCTGACGGAGGCGCTCAACCGCGGCTGGGAAGGCCGCGACAGCCGCTCGCCCATGCTCATCCAGCTCGAGCGCGCCGGCCTCAAGGTGGAGGTCGATCCCAAGCGCGTGCACGAGGTGCTCGAGCGCGATCCGCCCTTTGGCGGATTGGACCCCAAGCGCGGCTGAGAGGCACAAGCCCCTCTCCCCACATTTCAGTGGGGCGAGGGCTAGGGTGAGGGGCAGCCGCTCGCTCCCGAAGTTGGAGTATGTCGCCGCCCCTCACTCCGACTTGCGGGGAGAGGGAGATAAAGGAGCACCCGTTGCACCTGTCCGTGCTGGATCAGTCGATCGCCGTCGTGGACCGGCCGCACGGGCAGTCGATCCGCGACACGATTGCGCTCGCAAAGCACTGCGAGGCGCTGGGCTATGACCGCTTCTGGCTCTCCGAGCATCACAGCAACGACACCATCGTCGGCACCGCGCCGGAGATCCTGATCGCCGCCATCGCCCAGGCCACAACGCGCATCCGGGTCGGCAGCGCGGGCATCATGCTGCCGCACTACGCGCCCCTGAAGGTGGCCGAGCAGTTCCGCGTGCTCGATGCCATCGCACCCGGCCGCATCGACCTGGGCCTCGGCCGCGCACCCGGCTCGGACGGCCGCACGGCGTTCGCGCTCCACCCCCTTGCCAACGAGCGCCCGGCGCAATTCCCCGCCGACGTGCGCGACCTGATGGCGTGGGTGACGGGCGCGCCGCTGCCCGAGGGGCATCCCTTCCGGCAGGTGCGGGCCAACCCGTCGGACACGACCTCGCCCGAGATCTGGATGCTCGGCAGCTCCGACTACGGGGCCCAGGTGGCGGCGCACTTCGGCCTGCCGTACGCGTTCGCCTGGTTCTTCGCCGACGGCGCCAGCGGCGAGCAGGCGCTTGGGCTTTATCGCCAGCTCTACAAACCGAGCGAGCGCTGGCCCCGGCCGCACACGGCGCTGTGCGTGTGGGCGCTCGCGGCCGACACAGAGGAAGAGGCCCACCATCACTTCAGCTCGCGCGCCCGCTTCCGCCTGCAGCGCGACCGCGGCATCTTCGCAGCGCTCGAGCCGCCGGAAGTGGCGCTCGCCCACCCCTACACGGACGCCGAGAAGGCGCGCATGGAGGCATACCGCAAGAGCGCGTTCGTCGGCACCGCCGCGCGCGTTGCCGAGCAGATCGAGGAGCTCGCCAGGCGTCTCGACATCCAGGAGATGGCGGTGGTGACGTGGGCCACCGACGAGAGCGTGCGGCGGCGCAGCTACACCCTGCTGGCCGAGGCGATGGGTTTTGCCCCGGCTGCAGCCCTTCCGCATACCACAGATGGTGCGGCCTAGCGGGGCGGCTTCCGGCCGGAGCGACCTAACCCGGCCCGCCGCCGGCGGCCGTTGCCAGTACGCCTTCGCGCCGGCGCACCAGCACGAATGCCACGAGCAGGGTCGGCCCGAGCAGCGCCAGGGCCAGCGCAATCATCTGCACCTCAGACAGGGGCATGATGCCGCCGCCCGGCGTGGCGAGGATGACGCCGCCGACGACCAGCAGCACGCGCAGGGGCCATTCCAGGAAGCCGGCGCGCCGCAGATCGCCGATGCCGGCCTGATAGCCCTGAATGCCGCCGCAGATGAAGACGGTCCCGACGGCGATGAGCGTGGCGAGACCCAGCGCCGAGAGATACGGGTTGGGGCCCTGCAGCACCAGCGACGGGTTGAGCACGAAGAAGAAGGGCACGAAGTAGATGATGCTGCCGACCCACATGCTCTCCCAGCCGGTCCTCATGGCTGGAGCGCCGGCAATGCCCGCGGCTGCAAAGGAGGCGATTGCGACAGGCGGGGTGATGGCGGACAGCATGCCCCAGTAGAAGATGAACATGTGCACGGCCATCTTGTTGAGGCCGAGCTTTTCCAGCGCGGGCGCCACGAGGATGGCAAGGAAGATGTAGCAGGCTGTCGTCGTGAGGCCGAGGCCGAGCACCAGGCTCGTCACCGCGCACATGACGAGCAGCAGGAGCGCGTTGTCGCCGGCGATGCGCAGCAGGTCATTGGCGAGGCTCGAGACGACGCCGGTCATGGAGAAGGCGCCGATCAGGAGCCCGCAACCCGCCAGGATGCCGACCAGCTCCACGAACGTGCGCCCATTCGTGTCGAGGAAGTCGACAACGGTCTTGAGGCTCCAGCGCTTGTCCTTGGAGAAGAGCTGATTGAGCACGAGGAGCAGTGCGGTGGCATAGAACGGCGCATGGCTCTCGCGCTTGAAGTGCAGGAGCATGACGATCAGCAGCGCCACGACCAGCACGTAGTACCATCCCTCCTTGATCGTCTGCCAGGCGCTCGGCAGCTCCTCTCGCGGCAGGCCCTTGAGACCATTGCGCGCGGCGTAGGAATCCACCTGCACGAACAGGGCGAGATAGTAGAGGGCGGCGGGAATGATGGCGGCGAGCGCGACCTCGGCGTAGCTGATGTTGAGGAACTGGGCGATGACGAAGGCGGTGGCGCCCATCACCGGCGGGGCCAGCACCGCACCGGTGGAGGCACACGCCTCGATGGCGCCGGCATAGGAAGCGCGAAAGCCGGTGCGCTTCATGGTCGGGATGGTCATGGTGCCGGCGGTCAGCACATTGGAGACGACGCTGCCCGACATCATGCCGAGCAGCCCGCTGGCGAAGATGCCGACCTTGGCGGCACCGCCGCGGAAGGTGCCGCATAGCGCGAAGGCCAGGTTGATGAAGAACTTGCCGGCACCCGTCATCATCAAGGCGGTGCCGAACACGAGAAAGCCGATCACGGTCTCGGCAAAGGCCTGGATGGGAATGCCGAGCAGGCTTTCGCTCGACAGCACGTGGTAGGCGGTGGCCTGCTCGAGCGTCGACTGGTTCCCGGTCAACGGCCCCAGCCAGCGCGCGCCCGCGAACAAGGGATAGACGGTGAACGGCAGCACGCTGAGCAGCAGGCTCCATCCGCCGGTGCGGCGGAGCGCTTCCATGAGAAGCACCCACATGACGACGCCGGCGGCGATCACCGGCATCGGCGCGCCGCCGAACTCCCAGCCGAGCTCAGCCGCCTTGCGCACGTTGAACATCAGATAGAGCGCGCTGCCGATGGTCGCAACGAACAGCAGCACGTCATACCAGGGCACCCTGTCGATCGGCGCGTTGCTGCTGCCCGGGAAGACGAGGAAGGTGAAGGGCAGCATGCAGAGGATCAGAAGGTAATAGTACTCGGTGTTGAGCTGGGTGTAGCCGACGAAGAAGCGCAGCGTGAACTGCTGGTTGATGCACAGCAGGATGGTGGCGGCTGTGGCCCCCACCAGCAGCCAGCGCCAGAAGCCCGCCAGCTTGCGGATGCGCGTGACCTCGCCCTCGACCGGGCCCGAGGGGACCGCATGCGGATCGTCGAACTGGGCCTTGACCGGCTTTGCGGCAGCGCCCGATGCTGCAGGCGGCCTCCCGTCTCCATTGGCAGGTGGGGACACGAGGCTCCTCCGGAGTTGGCTGGCTGTGGGTCGCCGAGGCGGCGGAAACGCGGGCGCCTACTCGAACACGGGGTCCATGCCTGCTGCCGTCAACGCGGCCTTGCGCGCGTCCGTCCAGCCCTTGGTGAAGGCGTCCTTGTCGTCCGGCGGGTTGGCCTTCGTGTATTTCTCCCAGGCCGCCGTCAACGTGTCCTGGCGCTTCACCAGAGCCTGGTTGTGCGCTTCGTTCTCGGGTTTCCACACCCCCGCTTCCTTCAGCGCGCGCACGGCGCCTTCGTGATACGGCAGCACCCACGACAGGCTCTGACGCTTCACGTCCAGGCCTGCCGCACCGGGGGCGGCATCCTTGTAGGAGTCGTAGTTGGCGATCATCGCCTTGGTCAGGTTGTAGACGAGGTCGGCCGGCTGGGAGGCGTAGGCCATGAAGATCGGATAGGGATAGGCCGGCAGCTCCACGGAACCGCCGGCAGGGACGCCCGCGCCGCACGTCGACAGGTGCGGGCGGTAATAGGGGCCGATCTTGTTGACCCGCGCCCAGGCCTCCTTGTCGGCCGCGGGCGTCGGCGGAAACACGATGCCGCGCGGCGAAGTCTCGACCTCCTTGACCTGGCCGGAGATGTTGGAGGCAATGGCCGCGTCGACCTCGTTGTTGACCATGCCCTTCCAGGCGGCGCCGTAGCTCGAGAACTCGACAATCGTGACGTCGCTCTTCGTCAGGTTGCCGAACGCCAGCACCGCAAAGGCGTTCTGGTTGAGCGCGGGCGAGCCCACCACGGTTGCGACGCGCTTGCCCTTGAGGTCCTTGATCTCCTTGACGCCCGTGTCCTTGGCCACGCCGAGCGAGATCGCGTTGCAGTCGGTGACGGAAAGGATGAGCCGGATCTGCTGCGGACCCCACTCCTTCACGGCGAACTCGAACACACTCTCCTGGGCGAAGTAGGTGCCGATGCCCATCGCCGATATCTGCGCGCGCCCGGCCCGCAAAGGCGCCAGGCGCGCCACATCGTTGCCTGCGGGCAGAACGCGCACGTCGGTGCCGTTCTTGTCCTTCAGCGACTTGCCGACGGCGACTGCGATATTGAAGCCGGACGAGCCGGTATCGTAGGCGGTGAATGTGAGGGCGGAAGGCAGCTTCACGTCCTGCGCCGTGGCGGCGGCTGGATAGAGAAGGGCTGCGGCCGTCGCCGCCGAAACAGTCATCCCACGGGCACCGCGAAGCATTTCCTGCATTCCTCCCTTGGCTGGTCCGATTCCGGATACGGCCTTCCCTCCGCTCGCTTGGCCGAAGCACGCGAGAGCAGCACGCCAAGCCTGGATGGAAGGTTCCGCGAGCAGACGCGGTCTGACGCCGCTTGCGGCAAAGCATGTCATCAATGGGAGCGCAGCGCAACGGCCCCCACAATGCCGGCGCGGCGCAAGAATGCCAGGATTTACGCGCTCTTGGCGCGTCCCGGCGCGCCAACTGCATCCCGGCCGGTGCGGTTGCGCGATTGCCCGCGCGGAGCCGTCAAAAACCCAGGCGCGATTGCGAGAAGACCCGCGACTGCAAGCTCGGCACGGCAGCCGATGCGGGATGGTCCGGACGCGACGGCTTGGCGATGGTGGACGCGCTGGGAGACGACGCCCCCGAGGCGACACTCGCGCCGGCCGGCCGCAAGCCAGCGGCCTCGGGCTGGCCGGCGACCATCGTCGCCACCCCCTGGCCGGCGGCTGTAGGCAAGGCGGCCGGCGAGGTGATCGCAGCAGCAGCCGAACGCTCCTGCGCCACGCCGGGAACGGCGTAGACCGCAGCCGCGCTCGGCTTGCGTGGCGCCAGAATCGCTTCAGGGAGGCAGCGGCCGTCCGCCGCGACTTCACCAGCCGGACAAGGGCCCCCGCAGACGCGGCCCGGCGTCGCCTTCACCAGGGCGAGCAGGATGTCGTCGGGATCATCGCTCGGCAGCGTCGCGTTCACGCGGTCCAGGAAGGCCTTCGCCGCGCGCCGGCTGGCGACGGCCCAGGCACCGTTGGGCTCGCTCTCATAGCAGCCCACGCGCTGCAACTCGCGTTGCAGGTGCAGGGCCAGAGTGGGTTTGTCGGCGAGCGCGGACGATAGCGCCGGCCTCAGCGCAAGGCGAGGCGCCAGCCTTGCTGCCTCGGCCCTCGGTGCGCTTTCTGCGGCCAGCGTCGCCCCTGCCGCCGCTTGACGCGCCGCCGGCCCCGCACCGTACCAGTCGCCGGGCGGAGCCGTCTCATAGGTGCCCGAGTAGGCGCTGGAGCCGTCGAGCAGGTCGTCGGCGGGAATTTCCAGAGGGTTGGTAGTGTCCTGCCAGGGAAGCGCGCAGGCGACGATGATACAGGCCGCTCTCGGCAACCGAGACAGCAGGCGGCGCACGCAACTCATGCCAACCAACTATGTGCCGGGCTGCCGGCCCATAGCCTCCACTCACACGAACCGGAGTGGAGAACAGCGGAGAAGGTTTAACATCCGCCTAAGGGAGCGGTGCCTCCACCGACTGTCCTCCCGGAATTTCGCGTAGCGAAATATCCGGGACCCAGGCGGCGGCCGCGACGTTAATGCGAGGGCGGCCTGCCCGCGCCGACCGGCGCGACGCTCTCCCGGTGCGCGACGGCCTACGTGTCGAGCCAGACGTCCTCCAGCCGCCAATTGTTGTAAATGCTGTTCTCGTGCAGCACGACGCTCTTGGCGTGCGAATGCCAGCAGCTTCTGGCCAGTCTCCGATCGCCGCTGCGGAGGCGGCCGGAATCCGCCGCAATCCGATCACAGTCCCGTGACAAGTGCAGAAATGCCACAGGGCCACATGTTGTTGCAGGTCTCCGGCTGGTGCGACGTGGTGCGGGGAAACTACCATGCACGCAAAATCATGCGCCGACTCGCCCGGTCCCGGGCACCCGCGGGGTCTCCAGATGGTCACTCGGCCGCTCGTTGCAATCGCGTCGGTACTCATGATCCTCGCCGGCGCCGCGCCGTCGTGGAGCCAGGCGCCGAGCGCGAAAGCCGCCGGCAATGTCAGCCTCGACGCAGGGCCGTCCTCCACGCCGGATCCGCTGACGCCACCGGAAGTGCAAGTGTCTCCGCATCTGGCCCCGGGGGCTGCGGTCCCTTCGGCTGAGCCAGGCGCGGCGGCCGACGCCGACCCCATTGTCGTCCTGGTGCGCCAGCGACTCGCATCGGCTCCCGCGCGCGCCAGCGAAAGCGAGAAGGACGACCGCGCCGGCCTGATGGCCTATTACAACGCGTCCGGCAAGCCGGTGTGGACCAGCGCGAGCGGATTCACGGAGCGCGCCCGGAAGGTGATGGCCGAGCTCGCCAGGGCCGACGACTGGGGCCTCAAGGCATCCGCCTTCGAGGTGCCGATGCTGCCATCCGCGACGCCCGGCATCGAAGCGCTGGCGGATGCCGAGGTCGGCCTGGGGCTCGCCTTTCTCAAGTACGGACGGCAGGCGAGCGGCGGGCGGGTCCACCCACCCTTCGTCAGCCGCCTTTTCGATCAGAAGCCGGTGCCCTACGAGCCCAAGAGCCTGATGGACGCCGTGGCGGTGACCGATGCCGCCGACGACTACATGCGCAACCTGCACCCCAAGCATCCGCAGTTCGAGCGCTTGCGCCAGGCGATGCTGGCGGCGCGCGGGGCAAAGGCGGACACGCCGGCACCGGTCGTGCGCATCCCCGCAGGCCCCCTGATCAAGGCAGGTCAGGAACATGCGCACATCGCACTTGTGCGCCAGCGGCTCGATGTCCCGGCGGCGGCACAAGGCAACGAGCAGCGGTATGACGAGGAGCTGGTCGCCGCGGTCAAGGGATTCCAGGCGCAGGCCGGGCTCGCCGCGACCGGCACCATCAACAAGGCCACCCGCGACGCCATGAACGGCGAGGAGCGCCGGCCCCGCAACGGCGACGTCCAGCGCCTCATCGTCAACATGGAACGCTGGCGGTGGATGCCCGAGAACCTCGGCGACTTCTACGTCTGGGACAGCATCCCCGATCAGATGACGAGCGTCCACGACAAGGGCAAGGTGGTGCTGTCGGAGCGGATCGTGGTCGGCAAGGCCAGCACGCCCACGCCGGTCTTCTCCGCCGACATGCAGTTCATCATCTTCCATCCTTCCTGGGGCGTGCCGCCCGGCATGAAGGCGAATGAGATCGCTCCCGCCTTGCGCAGCGCCGGCGGCGGCTGGTTCTTCTCCAGCGGCGCCTCGGCGGTTCTTCGCGCGCACGGGTTGCAGGTCAGCCGTGGCGGGCGCCCCGTCGATCCGGACTCGATCAACTGGTCCAGCGTCGACATCAACGGCTTCGACTTCACGCAGCCGCCGGGCCCCAGCAACGTGCTCGGCGTCGTCAAGTTCCGCTTCCCGAACCGGCACGACGTCTACATGCACGACACGCCCGAGCGGCACCTGTTCAACGGCGCCATCCGCGCATTCAGCCACGGGTGCATGCGCGTGCAGAACCCGATCAAGCTCGCCGAGGTGTTGCTTGCCCACGACAAGGGTTTTTCCACGGAGGAGGTGCAGGGCTATGTGCGGCGCGGCGGCGAGATCAAGCTGACGACACCGATCCCGGTGCACATCACCTACTTCACCGCGCACGTGGACGATGCCGGTAAGGTGCACTACCGGTCCGACATCTACGGCCTCGACAGCAAGACCGCCTCGGCCATCGAGGGCCAAGCCGTGCAGATCGCCACCGGCACCATCGACCGGCGCGAGGCCGCCGAGGGTGCCGAGGGTGCCGTGCAACCGGCGAGGGCGCGGGCACCGGCGCGATCCAAGGCGGCCGCGGCCAAGCCGCCCTCCAACCCGCTATCGGCGCTCTTCGGCTTCTGAGCGGGTCTACTTGGCGGAGGCTGGCGGAGCGAAGGGCGTGCTCGTCGCGGGGCCCTCCCCCCACACCAGGATCGTTGCCGGCTCGCTCTTGGCGCCATCGAAATGGACGCCCTTGGCGTAGTGGATGACATGGCTGCCCGCCGGCATGGCCACCGTGGCCTCGGGGTTGAAGTCCGGGCCGGATCCCACCCACCACGTGCCCGACAGGACCATGAAGAAGCGATCATGGGGATGGAAGTGCGGGCGGCTCATGTTGCCCGGCAGCCATTGCAGCAGCATTGCGTAGGGCCCGGGCTTGGACGGGTCGCCCTGCAGCACCGCGGTGCGATTGCCGGACCGGGTATTGTCCACCCAGGTGATCTGATCCGGCAGGCGGTAGCCCACGACCTTGGGGTCGAGCTGCTGCGCCGAAGCCGGGCTGAACGCCATCCCCGCCAGCACGGCGCCGGTTGCGAGAAGTCCCACCCATCTCACCATGCGCTCCTCCTGCGACTGTCGCGGCGTCGATCCTAACGCCGCGTGCCGCATCCTTGACCCACCAGGAGGCGCGCATCACGCATGCGCGGCTCCGCCACCGGCGGCCGGCTGGATACGGGGCGCGAGGGCGGTTAAGACGGCAGCAATGGTGTCAGGGCAAAAAGGGCGATCCCGATGATCGAGGTCCACCATCTGGAGCATTCGCGCTCGCAACGCATCCTTTGGCTACTGGAGGAGCTGGGGCTCGACTACGAGCTCGTGAACTACAAGCGCGATCCCTCGACGCGCTTTGCCCCGCCGGAGCTGAAAGCGATCCATCCCCTCGGCAAGTCACCCGTCATCCGCGACGGCGACCTTGTGGTGGCGGAGTCGGGCGCGATCACGGAGTACCTTGTCGGCAGGTACGACGACGGGCGGCTGGCTCCCAAGCGCGACTTCGCATCACCCGACTACGTATCCTATCTCCACTGGCTGCACTTTGCCGAAGGCTCTGCCATGGTGCCGTTGCTGCTCAAGCTCTACGTCGGCCGCCTGAAGGAAGCGGGCGCGCCTCTGTGGCCGCGCATCGATGCCGAGCTCGTCAATCACTTCGCCTACATGAGCGGCGCGCTGGGAGACCGCGACTATTTCGTGGCCAACCGCTTTTCCGCGGCGGACATCCAGCTCTCCTTCGTGCTCGATGCGGGCGAGGCGCGCGGGCCGATCAAGAGCTATCCCAACCTGGTGCGCCTGCACGAGCGTCTGCGCGCCCGGCCCGCGCACAAGCGCGCCCTGGAGCGCGGCGGGCCCTACCAGCTTGCGCGGTAGCTCCAAGCCGCATGCTCCCTCGAAGCCGGCGGAGCGCGATGGGGCCTACGGACGATCGTTCATGCGCCGATCGGGCAAGCTGCGAGCCGGGAGGGGCGGCCCGGCGCCGGCGGCGGCGGGAGGCTCCGGGCTGCTCTGATGGGTGCCGCGCATGCCGTCCCCGCCGGCGGCACGCTCGAAGAAGTCGGCGCTGATCCGGTCCCTCGGCATCAGCGGCGCATTGCCATTGAGGCTGGAGAGTTCGGCATCGGCCACCGCAGGCGCAGCCGCCGGCCCGCCCCCCGGCAGCGGCACGGGCGCGAGCCCCTTGTGCGCCCTCATCATGAGCTCGCGCCACAGCCGCGCCGGGAGGCCGCCGCCCATCATGCGGTGCATGGGCTTGCCGTCGTCGTTACCGACCCACACGCCGGCGACGAGGTGCCCCGTGTAGCCGATGAACCAGGCATCGCGGAAATCCTGCGATGTTCCGGTCTTGCCCGCGGCCGGGTGGCCCGGCAACTGCGCGCGCTTGCCGGTGCCCGAGACGAGCACTGCGCTCAGCATGTCGTTCATGGCGGCCACCTGCGCCGGCGCCACCACCTGCCGCGCCGGCGCGGGTCGGCGCGCGAACAGCACCGCTCCGTCTGCCCCCAGCACGCGCGTCACCAGGTGCGGCTCGACCTCCAACCCGCCGCTCGCCAGCGCGCCGTAGGCGCCCGTCAGCTCGGTCAGCGTCACCTCGGACGTGCCAAGCGCCAGGGAGGCATCCGCGCGCAACTGGGAACGGATGCCGAGGCGCCGGGCAACGGCCGCGGTGGCGCGCGGGCCCACCGACAAGTTGAGGCGCGCGGCGGCAGCATTCATGGACTGGGAGAGCGCCTCGCGCAGGCTGACGGCGCCGTGATAGCCGGCCCCCTCGTTGCGCGGACTCCAGCCCGAGCCAAGCAGCGGCAGATCGAGCACCTTGCTGGCGGGCGTCATGCCGCTTTCGAGCGCCGCCAGGTAGACGAACATCTTGAAAGTGGAGCCCGGCTGGCGCTTCGCCTTCAGGGCGCGGTTGAACTGGCTCTCGGCGTAGGAGCGGCCGCCGACGAGAGCGCGGATGGCGCCGGCGGTATCCATCAGCACGAGGCCGGCCTGGCTGGCCCGCGCAGCCGCGCCCTCCTGGGCGAGGGCGGCCTGCACCATCGCCTGGGCGCGCTGCTGCAGATCGGCGTCGATGGTGGTCTCGATGACGATCTCGCCTTGCGCGGACGCCACCAACGCCGGCACCCGCTCCAGGGCCGCATCGACGGCGTAATCGACGCCGGAGCCCCCGCGTTGCAACTGGTCGGAGAACCGCAGCGGCACCTTCCCGGCCTCGACGCTCTCGCCCTCGGAGAGGAACCCCGCCTCCACCATCTTGGCGAGCACGCCCTGAGCGCGCTCGCGGGCGATGGCCGCATTCGACATCGGCGAGTACTTGGAGGGGGCCTTCAGCATGCCTGCCAGCATGGCCGCCTCGGCGACGTTGACCTCGCGCGCCGACTTGCCGAAGAAGCGCTGCGCCGCCGTCTCGACGCCGTAGGCGCCGGCGCCGAAGTAGACCCGGTTGAGGTAGAGCTCGAGGATGTCGCGCTTGCCCAAACGGGCCTCGAGCCACAGCGCCAGCACCAACTCCTGCAGCTTGCGGGCGAGCGTGCGTTCCGAGCCGAGAAACAGGTTCTTGGCGAGCTGCTGGGTGAGCGTCGAGCCGCCTTGCGCCACCCGCCCGCGCATCAGGTTCGTGAATGCGGCACGGACCAGGCCCGCCGGATCGACGCCCCAATGCCTGAAGAAGCGGCGGTCCTCGGTGGCAACCACCGCGTCGATGAGATGGCGCGGCAGGAAGTCGATGGGAACGTAGGCATCGCCGCCGCCGCGCTCGCTCAGGACGGCCCCATCGCCGGCAAGAACGCGCACCACCGGCACGTGGTGCTTGAGACGCAGCGCCATCGGGTCGGGAATGCTGAGATTGAAGTAGGCGAGCGCGATGCTGCCCGCGAGGAACAGCGGCGGTCCGAGATAGACCGTCGCCAGCACGGCGAGGCGCACCTCCCACGGCAAGCGGCGCAGGAACGAGCGTTTGGCCGCCGCGGGGGCGGCCTCCCGGCCGGGTTTGGAGGAAAGACTACGGCCCATGTCGCCCTGGACGCCGTACCGAATGCGTTGCGCGGCGCGGACGGCAGTGTCCTCGCGGCACCGAGGGTAGGGAGTGCGCTGTAAAGATCGGGTTAACTATGACCAGACGCGCAACCGACGGGGCGGCTCGTGCGCGGCGGCGCGCCGCCCTTTGCCAATGGCGCCCGGGCGCCATAAATGTGCACGCCGATGCCGCACCACCCGGGACTGCCGATGGTCGCCAGCGACAGCTTCGCCGAGTTCATGCGCGAGCAGCTCGCTCCGCTAGGCGCGATCACGATGCGGCGCATGTTCGGGAAGACCGGCGTGTTCTGCGACGGCCTCATGCTCGGCATGGTGCGGGACGATGCGCTCTACCTGCGCGTCGACGATCACAACCGGGCGGCGCTCGAGGAGGCCCGCGCCTTTCCACCGCTCAACTACGAGAAGAAGGGCGCCAGCATCGACCTGTCCTTCTGGCGGGCGCCGGAGCGGCTGTTCGACGAACCCGACGAATTCCTCGCGTGGGCGCGAGCGGCATTGGCCGCGGCACGCCGCGTGGCGACGAAGCGGGATCGGCCGGCAAGGCAAAGGCCACGGGCGCGAAAGGCGTGAGGGATTGCCGCCGCTCGCGTCACGCTGCGTTGAATGTCGCTCGCACCGATCCGTAACTGGGTTCCCGCCTGCGCGAGAATGACGTTCGTGGTGGCGGATGTTGCATCTCGCCGCCCCCACCTGTGGAACGACCCCGGAGGCGATGCAGACGATCAGCGACCCTCTACATTCGACAGCAAACCCGCGAGACAGGAAGCGGCCGCCCCGATTGACGTCATCCCCGCGCAGGTGGGGACCCAGGTCACCTCGCCACGAGGGGTGCGTTTCCTGCAGCACGCCGCCCTCCTTGCGCGTCACGCTGCGGCAGATGTCGCTTGCGCCGATCCGTAGAACCGACCGCGCGCTATGCGGTCACCTCGCACGAAGGGGAGAAGGTCCGACGGCGTGGCCCTCAGCGTCGCTTGCGGGCTTCGATCCAGCGCGACACCGGCAGCCCCGCCAGGGCGACAACGATCCGCGCAACCAGCACGAAGCCCATGTAGACGATGAGCCGCTCGTCGGCGACCGCACGTAGCACGCGCTCGTGATGGGGCGGCCACGACGCTGGCAGCACCATCTCGCCCATGGAGCGGGCCCAGCGGTGAAGCTGCAGCGTGGTATCCGGAAAAAAGAAAAGGGCGAGGGCCAGTGCAGCGGCCCCGAGCACAAGAGACAGAAGCACGCTTCCCAAGGAAAGAAAGAACCTGCCCACCCCAGGCACGACGACAACTCCCGCATCCCCGGCGCACCCCGCAGCGCCGTCCCCGGGGCAGGCTAACACCGGCGACGCCGGCTGCCCAAGCCGTGCGCGCGCGTGGGCTGCAATCGGACGATCAGATGCCGCCATTCGGCAACATCCGGTTGCAAAACGCCGTGGTCGATGCCTAGGGGTCTGCGGGTTCGCTCAGTAAGGCGTCCCGTCCTTGCGGGTGTAGGCGTACTTGCCGTGCCGATCGAGCGTCGCATGCATGTCGATATCGGGATAGGTGATCACGTCGCCGGGCGTGCGATCGCCGATGACGAGCAGGCGCACATCACGCGTCGAACGGTTGACGAAGCGGTGGGCGTCGCCGGTGCCGGCGGGAAAGCCCGCGCACATGCCGCTCTGCAGGGTCTGCGCGCCGGAATTGGTCTCGAGCACCACTTCGCCTTCCAGCACGTAGACGAACTCATCCTGCGTGGCATGGGCATGGCGATAGGAGGACTGGCCGCCCGGAACGATCCGCGTGAGGTTCACGCCGAAGTTCTTGAGGCCCGCGTGATCGCCGAGACGGCGGTTGTAGCGCTGCTCATTGGCAGCCTTCATCGCGGCGGGATAGCTGGTGAAGTTGCTCTCGGGCACATCGGCCGGATCGAAGGCGGGCGTGGCGGGCTTCATGGCTCAGCGCCCCCGGCTCTTGCGCCATGCGGCGAAGTCGGCGCGCGTCTGCTCCTCAGTCGGCGGATAGAGCCCCATGATGGAGCGTCCGCCGAGAACCTCCTCGGTGGCGAAGTCCTCGAACGCCGTCATCTCCACCGCCTCGTCTGCAACTGCGTCGGCAAGATGAGCGGGAATGACCACCACGCCTTCGCCATCGCCGACAATGACGTCGCCCGGAAACACCGCCACATCGCCGCAGCCGATCGGCACGTTCGCATCGACGGCGAGGTGGAAGGTGATGTTGGCCGGTGCCGAGGGGCGCTGGTGATAGGTCGGGAAAGGAAGGCGGGAGATCTCGGGCGAGTCCCGCAAGCCGCCGTCGGTGACGAAGCCAGCCACGCCGCGCCGCATGAGGCGGGCGACGAGGATGCCGCCGGCGGAGGCGGCGCGCGCGTCCTTGCGGCTGTCGACCACGAACACCGCGCCGGGCGGGCAATCTTCGATCGCCCTGCGCTGTGGGTGCTGGCGGTTCTCGAACACGGACATGGGGCTCAAGTCCTCGCGCGCCGGGATGTAGCGGAGCGTGAAAGCCTCGCCGACCATCGGCCCGGCCTCCGGGTTCAACGGATGAACGTGCTGCATGAACTGGTTGCGCAGCCCCTTCTTGTAGAGGGCGGTGCACAGCGTCGCCGTGCTGACCGTCTTGAGTTTCGCGCGCGTATCGTCCCTGAGGTTGCCCATGCTCGTCCCCGTTTTGGCTGCGTTGGCGATGATAGGGGCCGCGCACGCCCGGGGCATAGAGGAACCGTCCATCCGTTGAGGCGCCGCTTTTGCAGCAACGCAACGCTCCACGTGACCGGCGAATCCGAATAACCGTTCTGGGCGCAGCGAGTGCTGCCCGGTTTTGTTGCGCCGATGGGACGGGAGGTAGAACAATCCTCAAACAGGAAAAAGCGGGAATGCCATTCTATTTTTATTTCTGATCGGCCGTTTCAACAGGATGTTATTTCCATTATACCGAAGACCCCGTCCGCCTCAGGTCAAGTCGCGCGCCCCATGACTCAAGCCGAGCCAAGCCAGACCTCCCCTGCCGCCGGTGACACGGGCGCCGCCGCCCTTTCCGCCCGGCTCCAGGGCCTGCGGGGCCTCGAGGATCGCCTCGCTGCCGCCCGCGCCGCCATTCCGGGACGGATCGCGTTCGCGACGAGTCTGGGCATGGAGGATCAGGCCATCCTGCATGCCATCGCCGCCCGCAGGCTCGACATCGAGGTCCTCACGCTGGACACCGGCCGCCATTTCCCCGAGACGCTCGACACCCTCGACCGGAGCGTGAGCCGCTACGGCATCGCAATCAGGCTCGTCGCGCCGGACGCGCGGGAGGTCGAAGCGCTGGTGGCGCGCGACGGCGTCATGGGCTTCCGGGTGTCGGTCGACAGCCGCAAGGCATGCTGCGACGTGCGCAAGGTTCGCCCCCTGAACCGTGCGCTGCGCGGTGCGTCGGCCTGGGTCACCGGGCTGCGGCGGGGCCAGTCCGCGGGCCGCAGCGATGTCCCGCTCGCCGCCTGGGAGGCGGGGGAGCAGCGGCTCAAGATCAACCCGCTGGCCGATTGGCCGGGGGAGCGCGTTGAGGCCTACATTGAGGCCAACGGCATCCCGGTCAATGCGCTGCACGCCCGCGGCTTCCCCTCCATCGGCTGCCAGCCGTGCACGCGCGCCATCCGGCCTGGCGAGGACATCCGCGCGGGGCGCTGGTGGTGGGAGAACGAGGACGGCAAGGAGTGCGGCCTGCACGGCCGTCCGCGCGTGCGGAAGGAGGCGGCGGCATGAGCGCACCCCTCACGCATCTCGACCTGCTGGAGGCCGAAAGCATCCACATCTTCCGCGAGGCGGCCGCGCAATTCCGGCGGCCGGTGCTGCTCTATTCCATCGGCAAGGACTCCACTGTCCTGCTGCATCTGGCGCGCAAGGCCTTCTATCCGGCCAGGCCGCCCTTCCCGCTCCTGCACATCGACACGACCTGGAAATTCCGCGACATGATCGCCTTCCGCGACCGCACGGCGCAGGAGACCGGCCTCGATCTCATCGTGCACATCAATCGCGACGGCGTGGCGCGCGGCATCAACCCGATCGACTATCCGCCCTCCACCTATACCGACATCATGAAGACGCAGGCGCTGCGCCAGGCGCTCGACGCCCATGCCTTCGACGCTGCATTCGGCGGCGCGCGGCGCGACGAGGAGGCCTCGCGCGCCAAGGAGCGCGTGTTCTCTTTTCGCTCGGAAGGTCATCGCTGGGATCCGCGCCGGCAGCGCCCGGAAATGTGGCGGCTGTTGAACGGGCGGCTGGGGCCGGCAGAGACCGTCCGGGTCTTCCCGCTGTCCAACTGGACCGAGAAGGACGTATGGCGCTACGTCGCCCGCGAGGGGCTCGCGGTCGTGCCGCTTTATTTTGCGGCCGAGCGCCCGACCATCGAGCGCAACGGCAGCCTGCTCGTGCTGGACGATCATCGCCTGCCGCTGCGCACCGGCGAATCGGCGCGGCCGCGCCGGGTGCGCTTCCGCACGCTCGGCTGCTGGCCGTTGACCGCGGCGGTGGAATCGGATGCCGACGACCTCGACAGCGTGGTGGCGGAGACGCTTGCCGCCAGCGTGTCGGAACGTCAGGGTCGTCTCATCGACCACGACGAGGCGGGCGCCATGGAGCGCAAGAAGCAGGAGGGCTATTTCTGATGTCCGCCCTCGTCAAGGTGCGCGATGGCAGCGGGCAGCCGTCGCGGCCGCATCGCCGGCAGGCAGGAACGGGCACGCTTCTCACGTTGCCGCGCCCGGGGCGCGAGGCTGCAAGCCGCCTGCATGTCCTGACCTGCGGATCGGTCGATGACGGCAAGTCGACACTGATCGGGCGCATGCTGTGGGACGCCGGCGCCCTCCATGCCGACCAGCGACAGGCTTTGGCGAAATGGCCGCAGACCCCTGCCGGCACGCCGGACTTCAGCCGCCTGCTCGATGGCCTCGCCGCCGAACGCGAGCAGGGCATCACCATCGACGTGGCCTGGCGCTACTTCGACACGCAGGGGCGCCGCCTCGTCATCATCGACAGCCCCGGCCACGAGCAATACACGCGCAACATGGCGACAGGCGCCTCGCACGCCGATGTCGCCATCCTGCTCGTCGATGCCCGGTCGGGCGTGAAGGAGCAGACGCGGCGGCACGCGGCCATTCTCGACCTGATGGGCGTCGGGCGCGTCGTCCTCGCCGTCAACAAGATGGACCTGGTGGACTGGTCGCAGTCCCGCTTCCGCGACATCGAACGCGACTTCCTGGCGCTGGCTGCGCGCCTGCGCTTTCACGATGCGGCGGCAATTCCGCTGTCCGCCGTGCTCGGAGACAACGTGGCGCTGCCCTCTGCGGCCATGCCCTGGTATTGCGGCCCGGTCCTCCTCGCGCACCTGCAGCAGATACCCGCAAGCCGTCTCCCATCCGCCGGCGCCTTCCGTTTCCCGGTGCAGATGGTGCTCCGCGACGGACAGGATTTCCGCGGCCTCGCGGGCACCGTGACATCGGGCGAGATCGCAGCCGGCGACGAGGTCGCCGACGCCGTCAGCGGATGCGTCGCGCGCGTGCGGCGCATCGTGACGATGGATGGCGACCTGGAGCGGGCGCAAGCCGGCCAGGCGGTCGTTCTCCAGCTCGACCGCGATATCGACGTCTCCCGGGGCGCGGTGCTCGCGACGCCCGACGCTCCCGCACGGGTCGTGCGAAGCCTGGATGCGAGGCTGGTCTGGCTCTCCGACGCGCCGTTCGCGCCCGAGCGCGGCTACCTGCTGCGCACGGCCACCGATCTCGTCCCCGTATCGGCCGCTGCCATTTCCGCCCATGTCGACCTCGAGCGGCTCGAGGAAAAGCCTGCCGACGCGTGCGCGGCCAACGATGTCGCGCTCGCGCGCATCGACCTGGGCCGCGGCACCGCCCTCGACCTCTTCAGCGAGCACCGCGAGACCGGCAGCTTCATGCTGATCGACCCCATCACGGGAGCCTCCGTCGCCGGCGGCGTCGTGACCGCCGCGCGGACCCCCGATGTGGCCCCTCAGGCCGGCACGTTCCGCCTCACCAGGGAGCTCCTTGCGCGTGGCATCGGCGCGGATCTGCACGACGGCAGGGGCTCGGAGGAGGAATTGCGCCGCCGCGCCGACGAGGTGGCCATCCTGATGCGGGGCGCCGGCATCGCCGTCGAGATCGAGGAGCGATGGCACGGCACGGATCGCGACCTCACGACGATCTGGCTGACGCTGTGCGCGATCCTCTCGTTTGGGCTGATCGCCGCTATCGTCCTCGGCATCCTCTGAGCGCCGACGCCTCTGTACGGGGCGCCCCGTGGACACGGGCTCACCGGCGCCCCTTCGGCGACCTCGACGGTCG
>DATFCC010000321.1:0-3493 GCA_035253505.1 Hyphomicrobiaceae bacterium | reverse complement strand
TCATCAGGGCGGCGATGATCGCGCGGGTGGCGGAGTCGACCGGCACGGCCAGGCCCAGCCCGATGCCGGCCACCGCTGTGTTGATCCCGACCACCTCGCCGATGCCGTTCACGAGCGCGCCGCCGGAGTTGCCCGGGTTGAGCGCCGCATCCGTCTGGATCACGTCGCCGATCATGCGGCCGTTGTGCCCGCGCAGGGACCGCCCGACCGCGCTGATGATGCCGGCCGTCACGGTGGATTCGAAGCCCAGTGGATTGCCGATGGCGATGGCAATTTGCCCGGCGCGCAGCTTCTTGGAATTGCCGAGGCGCGCGGACGGCAGCCGCTCGCTCGTCTCCGCGCGCAGCACGGCGATGTCGGTGTCGGGGTCGCGGCCGAGCACCCGCGCGGGGAAGCGGCGCGCATCGGTGAGCGCCAGCTCGATGGCCGAGGCGCCTTCGACCACGTGGTTGTTGGTGAGGACAAGGCCGTCGGGCGAGAGGATCGTGCCGGACCCCGAGCCCTGCGCCGGGCGCCCCTCGCGCGAGCCGCGCACCTGCACGTGCACCACCGAAGGCGAGACGGCCTCCACCACGCCGACCACCGTGCGCGAATAGGTGTCGAGCAGCCCATCGTCTGCGCCGGGGGCCGGCGCGGAGCCCTCGGCAAGGGCCGCCCCATTGGCCACCAGCGAAATCTTGCGATCGCGATCCCTGCGCCACAACTGCATGTGGCTCTCCTCCCAATCCGCAACAGGCCCACCCGGCCTGCCCATGGCTCGACTATATGGGGTGGCGTTAACCCTGCTGCGAGAGCCGGGTCGCGCCCGCGTGCATGGCTGCCGGGAGCACCAGGTAGGGGCCGCCCGCGCCGAAAATGTGGCCTGCGCTCGCGGAAAAGCGGTGCGCGCGGTGCTGCTTTCGAGGGGCGCGCTTCGAAGGCTCGCCGGAGGATCGATTGGTCGGCCCCGGAGCCGGATCGGGCGGCTCCGGGGTGAGCGGCTTACAGCATCTTGCAGAGGGTGGCGGCGCTCGACTTGTCGTGACTGGGCGGCGCGTCTTCCAGGTTGAGCGTCTTCACCACCCCGTCCTCCACGACCATCGAATAGCGCTTGGAGCGCACGCCGAGGCCGCGCGCGGTCAGGTCGATCTCGAGGCCGAGCTTCTTGGCGAACTCGGCGCTGCCGTCCGCCAGCATCTGGATCTTGCCCTCGGCGTTGGAGTCCTTGGCCCAATGCTTGAGCACGAAAACGTCGTTCACCGACGTGCAGGCGATCATGTCGACCTTGCCCTTGAGCTCGTCGTAGTTCTTCACGAAGCCTGCCATGTGCTGCGTGTGGCAGGTGGGCGTGTAGGCGCCGGGGACCGCAAACAGCGCCACCTTCTTGCCGGCGAACACCTCCGACGTCTTCATCGGCTTGGGGGCTCCGTCAGGCCCCATGGTCATGAACGTGGACTCGGGAAGCTTGTCGCCGACCTTGATCGTCATCTGGCAATCCTTTCACGCGTGGGGCCTGAGAAATCCGCGGCTGAACTTATGCGCTCAGCGCCCCCAAGCCAAGAGAGACGCACTGCGCGCGGCCGCGGGCCGGCCTGCGGATCAGGGTACGACCCAGCTCGTCTCCGTCGCACCCGCCTCGCTGACGAGGGTGAGACGGAGCGACTTGCCGCGGAATTCCCGGGCGTTGCCGGTACGCGAAAGGTCGACCTTGAAGCGCACGAGATCGCCGGCGTCGTCGGCCTCCGCGCGACCTTCCCCGATGCCGTCGCGGGGCAGTCGCTGGGTCATGGGCACGTACAGGCCGTCGGGAGCCTCGATGAAAAGATCCGCGCTGGATGCGCCGCGCGGAAAGCGCCCTACGACCACGAGATGGGGGCTGCTGCCCTCCAGGAAGGCCGAGGCGCGCGTGACCTGCGGGTCGTCATGTCGGCGGTCTGCGGGGGAACGCGGCACCTGGTCGAGCGCGGACAACAGCGCGGGCGAGGGCTTGCCCTGAAGCTGCGACGGCAACAGGGTCAGCGCGAGTTTGGCCTCCGCCGGGATGCAGATCTCGCGGCAGACTCCGAACTCGAGGTTGAGTGCGAGACCGACGGGACGGCTCGGGTCTTCGGGCACGATCTCGACGGGCATGGTCACCGCGTGCTTGTAGCCGACGGTCTCGCTGCCGGCCTCGTGCATGCGCGCCGGCGCCGGGTACAGCACCTTGAAGCTTCTCACGTTGCTGGAGCCCGACCAGTCGAAGTTGGGGGGCACGCCGGCGTCGCCGGGCATCCGCCAGTAGGTCTTCCAGCCGTCGGCCAGCTCGATCTCGACGCCGGCCATGTAGGATCGCCTGGCCCTGTCCGGTGAAGGCCCCGTCAGAAGCCGCGCGCGCGCATTGTGGAGCGCGACCCATGCGGATGCCGGCTGTTCCTCGGCGCCTGCCGGCCCCCAGGCGGCAGCGACCGTGGTGATGGCCGCGGCAAGAATGATGACGACTGGGATGCTGAAGACTGGCCGGCCTGCGCTCATCGGCTCCTCGCGAACTGCCGAGACATAGGCAATCCCGTCTTCAAGGCAAGACAAGATTGCTCGATAAGAGCGTGATCGTCGCCGCAAGAGCCCTTTCGGGCGCCCCAATCCGGCGTTAGTCTTGATGAATGAGGACGCTGAAGAAACGCAGGGGCCGCGGCGAGGGCTACCTCGAGGGCCAGCTTCTGATTGCCATGCCGGTCATGACGGACAAGCGCTTTGCGCGCTCCGTCATCTACATGTGCGCGCACTCTGCCGAGGGCGCCATGGGCCTGATCGTCAACCAGCGCGCCTCCCATATCAGCTTCAGCGAGCTGTTGAAGCAACTCGGCATCGGCTCAGATAAAGGCGATGACATCCGGCTGGACCCGGCCAATGTCGAGGTCCACGTCGGCGGACCGGTCGAGACCGGGCGTGGCTTCGTGCTGCACAGCTCCGACTACCATGCCGCCGAGTCGACACTGGCCATCGACGGGGGGGTATCGCTCACCGCCACCATCGACATCCTGAAGGCGATCGCGGCGGGCAAGGGGCCGGATCGCGCGATCCTCGCGCTCGGTTATGCCGGCTGGCGGGCGGGCCAGCTCGAGAGCGAGATCGCGGCCAACGGGTGGCTGCATTGCCCCGCCGACCTCGATCTGCTGTTCGACCGCAACGTCGAGGACAAGTACGAGCGGGCGATGACCAAGATCGGCATCGATCCGCTGCACCTGGTGAGCGACGCCGGACACGCCTGATCGATGAACGGCGGGCACGGCGGAGCCCGGTGACCGGTTTCACCCGGGCGGGTTGCCGTCGCCGCCGCCATTGCCCGAATTCGACGTCGACCCGCCCGCAAGCTGTCCTGCGAGCTTGGCCAGGCTCTCGGCGATGGCCGGCGGCAGGTTGGAGAAATCGGGCGACGAGCGCCGCGGCGGGGATTGTGCCGGCGGTGATGCGGGGGCGAAGCCGGTATTGACGGGCTGACCCACCGGGAGCGGCGGCGGCCCCGTGCGCGGTGCCG
>DATFCC010000320.1:0-13496 GCA_035253505.1 Hyphomicrobiaceae bacterium | reverse complement strand
CAAGCACGCCGTCGTCGGCCTCACCAAGGAAATGGCCATGGACCTCGACGACAAGGGCATCCGCGTCAATGCCGTCGGCCCGGGGGTCATCCGCACGCCGCTGACGGAGCGCTACTTCCAGGATGCCGGACAGGCCCAGCGCATCCGCGACGTGCACGCCATGGGGCGCTGGGGCGAGCCTGACGAGATAGCCAAGGCCATCCTGTTCCTGGCCTCGGACGAGGCGAGCTCCTGCACCGGCACCACGCTCATCGTCGACGGCGGCTGGACCGCGGGCAAGAAGCTTTAAGACGCGTGCGCGGTGTCGACCGTGGCGGCAGGACAGCCGATGCCATGCCGCGACGGACCATTGGTCAGCAAGAAGACCGGCCGATGTCCGCCGATCCGCCGTCGTGCGTTCCGGACGCCGGCCGCCAGGAGTGAACGATATGACGTACCCCCGCATGGTCGCAGGCGCGCTCCTGCTTAGCTGCTCGATTTTCTCGCTGTCTGCCACAGCCCAAGGCGTGGCCAAAACCAAGGCCGGCGACGAGCGCGTCGAGATCATCGTGTCGCAGCCGGAGAACGCCGGTCAGCCGGATCGCTCGCTTCGCGGCTTCTTCACGCGCATGAAGGCGCGCATCGCCAATTTCGTCACGCAAGCGCTGCCCATGACCCGCTGCGAGAAGTGGTCGGTGGCCAAGAAGGACCTGGAGCGCATCAAAAGGGAGGCCGCGAGGAACGGCGTCGTCATCACCCAGCTCGGCGCGGACTGGCAGCAACTGATGCGTCCGGCCGACGAATTGCAGCTCGATGAGAAGCAAAGGGCGCTCGTCGAGCGCGCCAAAGCGTCCAAATCGACCCTCGGCGTCAAGATCATGAAGGCGCCGCCGCCGGCCGTGCTGGAGCATGCCCTGACGTTCGACGCCAAGAAACCGGCCGGCAAGCACGAGCCGGCGAAGATCACCGTCAGCTTCGCAGACAACACGACCGTCACCATTGTGCGCACCAGCGTCGATATCAAGCCGGACATGGTGATCTGGCGCGGCACCGTGGAAGAGGACGGCGGCCAGGTCACATTCATGTGGTGGGCCAACGGCAAGATGACGGGCATCGTGCAGGGACGCGGCCGGCCGAAATGCATCCGCCATCTGGGCGGCGATCTCTACGCGGTGGTGGAGATGGGCGAGGACCGCATGCCCCAGGAGCATGCCTCGATGCGGCCGGGCAACCCCGGCGACCCGACCCTGCGCGATGACCCGCTCGTGCGGCAGGGAGATGCGAGCAGCCTCAAGCCCACGACCGCGGCCGCCGACGTCGAGCCGGCCAAACCGGCGAGCGAGCTCGCCAAGGCCGTGAAGAAGGCCGCCACGCCGGCCGCCAAGTCCGCGGCGGGCGCTAAGGACGTCACCATCGACGTGATCGTCGCCTATACCGCCAAGGCCGCGAGCAACTACAGCGACGTGAAGCGTGAGCTCATCGACCTCGCCATCGAGGAGGGCAACAACTCCTTCCGCATGAGCAATCTCGGCAACATCAAGCTGCGCCTCGTGCACGCCTACGAGACAAGCTACGTGGAGCAGGGTGCCCACTTCGATCATGTATGGCGCTTCGCCGACAAGGGCGACGGCTACATGGACGAGATCCACGGCCTGCGCGACAGGTACAAGGCCGACGTCGCCGTGCTTGTGGTGGATGATCCACAGGGCTGCGGGCTCGCCACGCGCGTCTACGCCGAGGCCGACGAGGCGTTCGCCGTCGTTCACCACGAATGCGCTGCCACGACCTACTCACTGGCGCACGAGGTGGGCCATCTGATCGGCGCGCGCCACGATCTCAGCCTGGACACCGTCATGACCCCGTTCCCGTTCGGTCATGGCTACGTCAACGGCACCAAGTGGCGCGACATCATGAGCTACAAGGAAAGCTGCGGCGGCTGCCCGCGCCTGCCGGTGTGGTCGAGCCCGCTGGTCAAGGTTCGCGGGGAGGTGGCCGGCACGCCCGATCTCGACAATGCCCGCGTGATCGGCGAGCAGGCAGGCCGCGTCGCCGCGTTTCGCTGAACGGCCGGCCCGCTCGCGAGCGATGCGACGGGCTACGGCATCGCCTTCGTTCCGATCATGCGGAACGTCGTCTTGATGCGCCGCACGGTGCCCGTCTTGGAGCGCAGGACCACCGTCTCCGTCTCGGCGAAGTCGCCGCGGAAGTGAACGCCGTCGAGCAGCGAGCCGTCCGTCACGCCGGTGGCCGAGAAGATCACGTCGCCGGACGCCATCTCGCCCATGCTGTATTTGCGCCGGATGTCGGTCACGCCCATCTGCGCGGCCCGCTGCTCCTCTTCCTTCTTCAGGGGATGCAGACGGCCCTGCATCTGCCCGCCGATGCAGCGCAGGGCGGCGGCGGCCAGAACGCCCTCCGGCGCGCCGCCGATGCCGAAATAGATGTCGATGCCCGTTTCCTTCGGATCGGTCGTCCAGATCACGCCGGCGATGTCGCCGTCGGGGATGAGCTGCACGCCCGCGCCGGCCTTGCGGACGGAGGCAATGAGCTCGGCATGCCGCGGGCGGTCCAGGATGCATGCGGTGATGTCGGACATCGGCACGCCGCGCGCCTTGGCCATGGCGCTGAGGACGTCGCCTGGCGGCGCATCGAGATCGAGGATGCCCTCGGGATAGCCCGGCCCGACGGCGATCTTCTCCATGTACATGTCCGGAGCATTGAGCAGGCCGCCGCGCTCGGCGATGGCCAGCACGGCCAGGGCATTGGGCATGGCCTTGGCGCAGATCGTGGTGCCCTCCAGCGGGTCGACGGCGATGTCCACCTCCGGTCCGTCACCGGTGCCGACCTCCTCGCCGATGTAGAGCATCGGGCTCTCGTCCATCTCGCCTTCGCCGATCACCACGCGGCCCTTGATGTTGACCTTGCCCAGCTCCTTGCGCATGGCATCGACGGCAGCCTTGTCGGCGGCCTTCTCGTCGCCGCGGCCGCGCAGCCGGGCGGCGGAGATGGCGGCGGCCTCTGTCACGCGCGCAACCTCCAGCACCAGGACACGATCGAGCCCGCCGATGACGTCGTGGCCTTGGATGTTGTTCTGCATCGCCTCCCACTCCTCCGCGTCTGCACTCGCCGCACGCGCCCTAGAGGGGCTCGATGCGGATCATCTGTGGACGTTCCGAAACGTTGCCATCCTTCTCGATGGCGGCCAGCGAGCCGCGCATGGCCTCCTCCGTCGTCTCGTGCGTGATGAGCACGACCGGGGTCGGCGCACCGGGCTTGCCGCGTGCGGCGATGCCGATCTGCGCGCCCGGCGGCCGCCGCTGCACGATGCTTTCGAGGGAAACGCCGCGCTCGCCCATGCGGCCGGCGATGGTGGCCATGGCGCCGGGCCGGTCGAAAACCGACAAGCGCACGTAGTACGCCCCCTGATGCTGGCCCAGCCTGGCGCGCTTATAGGGTTCCAGGTTGGCCGCCGGCACGCCGAAGGGAAGCGATCTCTCGCCGCGCGCGATGTCGATGATGTCACCCGCCACGGCCGAGGCCGTCGCCTTCTGGCCGGCGCCCGCGCCCGCCAGCAGCAGGTTGCCGCAGAAGTCGCCGTCGATCGCCACGCAGTTCGTCACACCGGAGACCTCGGCGATGGCCGAGTGCTTGGGCACCATGGCCGGATGCACGCGCTGCTCGATGCCGCTGTCCGTCATCAGGGCCACGCCCAGCAGCTTGATGCGGTAGCCGAGGTCGTCGGCGGCCTCGATGTCGGCCTCGGTTATGGCCTCGATGCCCTCCACGTGCACCTGGTCGAGCGCCACGCGCGTGCCGAAGGCGAGGCTCGTCAGCAGCGTGAGCTTGTGAGCGGTATCGAACCCGCCGATGTCGAAGGTGGGATCGGCCTCGGCATAGCCCATGGCCTGCGCTTCCTTGAGCACATCGGCAAAAGAGCGCTGCTCCTCCTGCATCTGGGTGAGGATGTAGTTGCAGGTGCCGTTGAGGATGCCGTAGACGCGCCGGATCTGGTTGCCGGCCAACGCCTCGCGCAAGGTCTTGATGACGGGAATGCCGCCGGCAACGGCCGCCTCGAAGTTGAGGGCGACACCTTTCCGCTCAGCCAGCTCGGCGAGCTCCACGCCATGCTTGGCGAGCAGCGCCTTGTTCGCCGTCACCACGTGCTTGCCGGCGCCGAGCGCCGCCGCCACGGCATCCCGCGCCGGCCCCTCCTCTCCGCCGATCAGCTCCACCAGCACGTCGATGCCGGGGTCGGCGGCGAGCGCCGCCGGCGCGTCGAACCACTTGGCACCGCCCAGCGATACGCCACGCTCCTTCGCGCGCGCGCGCGCCGATACGCCCGCGACCTCGATGCGCCGCCCGAGATCGCGCGCGAGCCGCTCGCCATGCTCTGCCAGCAGCTTCAGCAGTCCCGAGCCCACGGTGCCGAGGCCGGCGATGCCGAGTTTCAGTGGTTGATTCATCGGCGGCAAGCTAGTGCATTTTGCTGCCGCAATGAAGCGAATAGGGCGCATTGGCTAATCGCCGCCGGACGAGCTGGAATGAGACCAGCTTGCCGGCCGCGGCGATGGGATGCACAGTCCGCTGCCTGTTCGGGAGGTTGCCATGCGCGTCGTCACGCTCGAGGAGCACTTCACGGTCCCTGCGCTCGTCCACAAGCACGTCAGCCGGGAAGCCATCGCCAAACGCGGCTTCGGACAGCGCAGCGTGCTGCCGGGGCGCATCAATCCGCTGGACCTGCTGCCGGAGATCGGCGAGGCGCGCCTCACCTCCATGGATGCCAACGGCATTACCGTGCAGGTGCTGTCCACGTCCGGTCCGGGCGCCGATCTCGCCGAGGGAGACGATGGGATTGCGCTGGCGCGGGCGACCAACGATGCGCTGGCTGAGGCCATCGCCCGCCATCCGAGCCGGTTCGCGGGATTTGCGCATCTGCCGATGCGCATGCCGGAGGCCGCGGCGCGCGAGCTCGAGCGCGCCGTGCGTGAGCTCAAATTTTGCGGGGCGATGATCAACGGCACGACCGACGAGCGCTTCCTCGACGACCCGCGGTTTGCGCCGATCCTGGCCGCAGCCGAGGCGCTGGATGTGCCGATCTACATCCACCCGCATTTGGCGCCGGAGGCGGTGCGCAAGGTGTACTTCGCCAACCTGCCGTCCAACTCGGGCGCCGTTCTGGAAGGCGCCGGCTGGGGCTGGCATTCGGAGACGGGCATCCACGTCCTGCGCCTGGTCCTGTCGGGCACGCTGGACCGGCACCGCAAGCTCAAGCTCATCATCGGCCACATGGGCGAAGGCCTGCCGATGATGCTGGCGCGCTGCGACCAGGTGTTCGAGGCCTACATCCCCCATCTGCAGCGGCCGATCAGCCAGGCCATCCTCGAGCAGGTATGGATCACGACCAGCGGCATCTTCTCCCAGCCGCCGTTCCTGGCGGCCCTCATGACGTTCGGCATCGACCGGATCATGTATTCCGTCGACTACCCTTATGCTCCGAACGAGCGCGGCCAGGCTTTTCTGCGGGAGCTGTCGCTGCCGCCGGCCGATGTGGCGCGGATCGCCCATGGCAACGCCGACCGGCTGCTCCGGCTCACCTGACCCGGCGAATCCCTCCATCGCGTTGAAAACGCTGAAAGTTCCTGTGCCAACGGGAACAGCGCCGCGCAAGCCACCCGGGTAAAACTCCTCTCAATGGTCACGCCAACAGAGGAGAGAGTGCCATGACGAAGTCCGCCACCAGCGCCGCAGCGCGCACCGCCGCCAAAGCCGTCCTGGCGCTGGGAACCCTGGTTTTGTGTGCAACCGCCGCCGGCGCCGTCAGCATGCGGGTGCAGATGGCCTGCGCCAGCGACTACTACGCCTACTGCAGCCAGCACGATCCCGACGGTCCGGGCGTCCGCCAGTGCATGCGGGCCAACGGCCTGAAGCTTTCGAAGAGCTGCGTCAACGCCCTCATCAGCGCCGGCGAGGTCTCCAAGGAGGAGGTCGCCCGCCGTGCCGCCTCCGGCAACCGGTCGGTCGATTGACCTAGCCGGACGCCTTCTGTGCAATCGGAATGACGTTGTGCATCCTGTCGCGTGAGCGTGCGAGGAACCGCTTGATGTTCCTCGCCGCTTGCCGGATGCGGTGCTCGTTCTCCACCAGCGCGATGCGCACGAACCCCTCGCCGTACTCGCCGAAGCCGAGCCCCGGCGAGACCGCTACGTCGGCCTCCTCGACCAGCAGCTTGGAGAACTCCATGCAGCCGAGCTGGCGATAGGCGGCCGGGATCGGCGCCCACGCAAACATGGAGGCGGGCGGCGGCGGGACATCCCACCCGGCCCGCGCGAAGCTTTCCACCAGGCAGTCCCGGCGCGCCCGATAGGTTGCGCGAATCTCCTCGATGCACGCCTGCGGGCCGTTGAGGGCGGCGGCAGCGGCGACCTGCACGGGCGTGAAGGCGCCATAGTCGAGGTAGGACTTGACCCGCGCCAGCGCACCGATCAGGCGCTCGTTGCCGACGGCGAAGCCCATGCGCCAGCCCGGCATCGCGTAGGTCTTGGACAGCGAAGTGAACTCGACCGTGATGTCGATGGCACCGGGCACCTGCAGCACCGACGGAGGCGGCGGCCCGTCAAAGTAGATCTCCGCATACGCCAGGTCGGAGAGGATGATGAGGTCGAGCTTCTTGGCGAGCTGCACGACCTCCGTATAGAAGTCGAGGCCGACGGTCATGGCGGTCGGGTTGGAGGGATAGCTCAGCACGACGGCCAGCGGCTTGGGGATCGAGTGCTTCACCGCGCGCTCGATGCCGCGCAGGAAAGCGGCCTCGGCGTCCGCTCCCGTGAACCGCGTGGCAGTCCCGCTCTGGTCGACGACGGGAATGTGGCGGATGGCGGCGCCCGAGATGATGAAGCCGAACTCGTGGATGGGATAGGTCGGGCTCGGCACCAGGATGACGTCGCCCGGCGCGGTGATTGCCTGTGCCATGTTGGCGAAGCCTTCCTTGGAGCCCAGCGTCGCCACCACCTGCGTCTCGGGATTGAGCTTCACGCCGAACCGGCGCGCGTAGTACGCAGCCTGGGCCTTGCGCAGGCCGGGAATGCCCTTGGAAGCCGAGTAGCGGTTGGTCCTGGGCTTGGCGACCGTCTCCACCAGCTTGTCGACGATGTGCTGTGGCGTGGGCATGTCGGGGTTGCCCATGCCCAGGTCGATGATATCGGCCCCCCGCGCGCGGGCGGCCGCCTTCAGGCGGTTCACCTCGGCGAACACGTAGGGCGGCAGTCGCTTGACGCGATGAAATTCTTCGATCACGTGGCTAACCGTTAGTGACAGCGGTTGATTCGGGCGGCTAGGGTGTAGCCGAAGCTGCGGGGTCCGTCACTTGCCGTTCTCGATCTCCCTGACGGCGTCCTTCCGGTGGTCTTGACCCCGGGAGATCATTTCTTCGACCCTGCCCTTCTGCTCGTCCTTGGTCAGCACCTTTTCCGGCACCTTGGACAGGTCAGGCAATCGGGTGAGCGACATGGTTTCCGAGCAACTGCAAAGGCAGGTCGCCGCCGCCGCGGCCAGCGCAAGCCTCGTAATCCCGCGACCAACGACCACGGTCTCCGCGCCCCGACTTTGCCCGCGAGCTGTTTACCGCCCCAGGGCGTCCCGCCACAAAATGACAGAACAAAACTAGCCGATTCCCATTGCTTTAGGGATGCGTTTGGCACACGCGAGTACAAGCAGTAAATAGGGCTCGACGATGGCCGGCCCGCTCCGAAGACCGCGAGGGTTCGATGCAGAAGAAAGCCCCCGAGACGCCCAAGCCGGTGCCGGCCCAGGTCGATTTTAGCGCCTACCGGCTGGCCGACCCGGAGGAATTCAGCCGCAACATGCTGAAACTTGTGGAAGAGGGTGGCAAGGTTTTCAGCGGGCTGCTGGAGCGGTCGAACGGCGGGTCCGGGCCCTACAGCATGGCGAGCGAGCTGACGGACGCCACCAAGCTGTTCTCCGAAGTGGCTCAGCACTGGCTGGCGGACCCGGCCAAGGCCACGCAGACGCAAGCGGCGCTGATCACCAGCCTGATGCAGCTTGCCGGCGCCACGGCCCAGCGCATGGCCGGGGTGGAGGCCCTGCCGGTGGCCGAGCCCGAGCCCGGCGACAACCGCTTCAACGATCCGGAATGGAGCCGCAATCCCTACTTCGACTTCTGGAAGCAGGCCTATCTCATCTCCACGCGGTGGCTGGAGCAGGTGCTGGACGAGACGCAGGGGCTCGACGACCGCACGCGCCAGCGCGCCGAGTTCTACCTCAAGCAGATGGCGAGCGCGCTCTCGCCGTCGAACTTCCCCATGACCAATCCTGTCGTGCTGCGCGAGACGCTCGCCTCCAGCGGCCGGAACCTCGTGCAGGGCATGGCCAACCTGGTGCACGACCTCGGCAAATCGGGCGATGTCCTCAGCATCAGCCAGACCGACGTCGAGGCCTTCGAGGTGGGGCGCAACATCGCCACCTCGCCCGGCAAGGTCGTGTTCCAGAACGAGCTCATCCAGCTCATCCAGTACGCTCCCAGCACCGACAGCGTGCATGCCACGCCGCTGCTGATCGTGCCGCCGTGGATCAACAAGTTCTACATCCTCGACCTCGGCCCGCAGAAATCGTTCATCCGCTACATGGTGGGGAGAGGCTTCACGGTGTTCGTTGTGTCGTGGGTCAATCCCGACGGGCGCCTGAAGGACAAGACTTTCGAGGACTACATGAAGGGCGGCCTGCTGGCCGCCACCGAAGCCGCCAAGCGCGAGGCCGGCACGGATCAGGTGAACGTCATCGGCTACTGCGTCGGCGGCACGCTGCTCGGCACCACGCTGGCCTACCTGGCGGCGCGCGGCGAGGAGCCGTTCTCCTCGGCCACCTTCTTCGCCGCGCAGGTGGACTTCACCAAGGCCGGCGATTTGATGCTGTTCATCGACGACACCCAGCTCAAGGCGCTGCAGGAGATGATGGCCGAGCGCGGGTTCCTCGACGGCTCGCGCATGGCGACGGTGTTCAACCTGCTGCGGCCGAAGGACCTGATCTGGCCCTACATCGTCAACAACTACATGCTGGGCAAGAAGCCGTTCCCGTTCGACCTGCTGTTCTGGAACCAGGACTCGACACGGATGACGCCGTCCAACCATAACTTCTATCTGCGCGAGTTCTACCACGAGAACAAGCTGGCCCGCGGCCAGATGTCGATCGGCGGCGTCAAGCTCGACCTCGGCAAGGTGAAACTGCCGATCTACGAGCTGTGCGCCAAGGAGGATCACATCGCGCCGGCCAAGTCGGTGTTCATCGGCTCGCGGCTGTTCGGCGGCCCGGTGACCTATGTGCTGGCGGGCTCGGGCCATATCGCCGGCGTGATCAACCCCCCTGGCGACAGGGTCAAGTACCAGTACTGGACCAACGACAAGAAGGCCGCGACGCTGGAAGCCTGGCTCGAAGGCGCCGAGGAGCATCCAGGGTCCTGGTGGCCGCACTACGCGGAGTGGCTGGCCAAGCATTCGGGCGCCAAGGTGCCGGCGCGTACCCCCGGCGCCAGGCTCGGCGCCATCGAGGATGCGCCGGGCACCTACGTCAAGGTGAAAAGCTAGCCGGCTCCTCACCGTCGGCCTGACCTTCTAGCCGGCAGTTTGACCGCACGGCAGCGGCGGAGTTTCGGATGCCCCTGTTCACGCTTGCCGAGCTCGAAGCGGCCGTGCCGCTGGTGCGCGCGGTCGTGCCGCCCACCCCGCTCTATGCCTGGCCGCTGCTGGCGCGGCGCAGCGGCGCGCAGGTCTGGTTGAAGCACGAGAACCACACGCCCATCGGCGCCTTCAAGGTGCGGGGCGGCGTCGTCTACATCGACGGCCTGAAGCGCAGCGGATCCATGCCAGCAGGCGTCGTCACGGCCACCAGGGGCAATCACGGGCAATCGGTCGCCATGGCCGCGGCGAAGGCAGGCCTGCCGTGCGCGATCTTCGTACCGCATGGCAACTCGCGCGAGAAGAACGCGGCCATGCAGGCCTTCGGCGCCGAGCTGATCGTCCATGGCTGCGACTTCGACGAGAGCCGCGAGCGGGCTGCGATGTTCGCTGCCGAGCAGGGCTATCATTTCGTGCCGTCGTTCCATGCCGATCTCGTCAGAGGCGTGGCGACCTACGCGCTGGAAATGTTCACCGACCAATCCGAGCTGGATGCCGTCTACGCTCCGATCGGCATGGGCTCGGGCATCTGCGGCCTCATCACGGTGCGCGACCTGCTCGGCTTGCGCACCGAGATCGTCGGCGTGGTGGCGGAAAACGCACCCGCCATCGCGCTGTCTGTCGAGCAGGGCCGCCCGGTGCCGACCAATTCGGCCGCTACCTTCGCCGACGGCATGGCCTGCCGCGTGCCCAGCGAGGAGGCGTTGGCGATCATCGCCAAGGGCGCGTCGCGGATCGTGCGCGTGCGCGAGGAGGAGATCGCCGAGGCCATGCGTGCGCTCTATGAGGACACGCACAACATCGCCGAGGGTGCCGGCGCCGCCGCCTTCGCCGCCCTCCTGCAGGAGCGCGACCGCATGCGGGCCCGGCGCGTCGGTCTCGTGCTCAGTGGCGGCAACATCGACCGCGACATGCTCGCCGAGGTGCTGGCCGGCCGGACGCCGCGCACCGGCGGGTAGCGCACTATCCGCAACGGTGCCGGAGACGTAGGTTGGGTCGAGCGGGCGATGACCCAACTGCATCGACGCGCGGTGGCTGTCGGGTCTGCGCTCCGCTTGACCCAACGACGGCCTATGGCCTTGCGAGCGCCACCAAACCACCGTCAAATGTGATGTCCATTCCCTGGAGCCAACTCATGAGCACCGGCACCTTCAACATCACGGCGCATGACCGCATCGTGTTCGGCGTGCCTGCGGGCGAGGCTGTGGTCGCCGAAGCCGAGCGCACCGGCGCCAAGCGCGTATTCGTCACCTCCACCCGCTCGCTGGCGCAGAAGGAGAACGGGCCGCTGCAGCGCATGGAGAAGGCGCTCGGGCCACGCCATGCGGGCACGTTCGCCACCATCCGCTCGCACAGCCCGCGCGAGGATGTGGTGGCAGGGGCCAGGGCTGCGCGGGAAGCGAAGGCCGATCTGTTGGTCGCGGTGGGCGGCGGCTCGGTGATCGATGCCACCAAGGGCATGCAGCTCTGCCTGTGGCTCGGCCTCGACAGCCCGGACGCGATGGAGCCCTATTGCCTCGGCTTCGAGCGCCACAAGTACAAGGACATCGCGCTTCCCGCCGATCCGATCCGCATGATCGCGGTATCGACCACGCTGTCGGCGTCCGAGTTCACCGAGAACGCCGGCATCACGCAGTCGGCGACCAATACCAAGCAGTCGTTCCGCCACCGCCTGTTCGCGCCGCGCGTGGTGGTTCTCGATCCCGCCTCCACCTTCGACACGCCGGACTGGCTGCTGTTCTGCACGGGCATCCGCTCGGTCGATCACGCGGTGGAGAACTTTTGCAATGCCAAGGCGTCACTGGCGACCGAGGCGCTGTCCCTGCAAGGGCTGCGCCTGCTGGCGCGGGCGCTGCCGGCCATCAAGCGCGACCCGCGCGACCCGGCACCGCGACTGGAAGCCCAGATCGGCATGTGGCAGGCGATCGCGCCGTCCGCTTCAGGCGTGCCGACGGGCGCCAGCCACGGCATCGGTTATGCGCTCGGCGCCACGTTCGGCGTCCCGCACGGCCATACCTCGTGCGTGATGCTGCATGCGGTGCTGAAGTGGAACGCGGCCGTCAACGGCGACCGCCAGGCGGCGCTGTCGGAGGCGATGGGTGCGCCCGGCCGGCCGGCCAGCGAGCTTGTCCGCGAGCTGGTCTCGGGCCTCGACCAGCCCACCACCTTGCGGGCGGTCGGCATCAAGCGGGAGAACCTCGACGAGATCGCCGAGCGCGCGCTCAGCTACCATCCCGTGCAGGTCAATCCGCGCCCTATCAGGACGACGACGGATGTGATGGAGATACTCGAGCTGGCGTGGTAGCGGCGCCCCCCATACGTCACGTGATGCGGCTTGCGACTTCGATCGGCGGCGGCGCGCGCAGCGTCTGGTAGACCACGCAGTAGCGCTCGGTCAGCCGCATCAGCGTCGCCCGCTGCTCATCGGTCAAGTCGCCGTCGATGGTGAAGCTCAGCCGGATGTCGCGGAAGCCGACAGGTGCATCCTTGGCGACACCCAGGGTGCCGCGAAAGTCGAGATCGCCCTCGGCGCGGACACGGGCGTCGCGAACGGGGAGCTGCAACGCGGTCGCCACCGCACTCAACGTGACGCCGGCGCAGGCCACCAGGGCTTCGAGCAGCATGTTCCCCGAGCAGGCGCTCAGGCCGTCGCCGCCGGTCGCGGGATGCAGGCCGGCCGCCACGAGCGACTTGCCGGTCTCGACGCGGCAGGTGACGCCTTCGCCAATGCGGCCCTCGGCCTCCAGGGTGATGACGGCCGCTTCCGGGGCCTCGCGATAGCGCTCCTTGAGAGGCGCCTGCAGGGATTTCAGGGTTTCAGCGTCCATGGGGGGCTCCGCGGAGAAGACGTGCCTGGGGCGTCGCACACGGCCCCGGCCCGCATTCTTGCCGTTCGCTCCCGCCTAGTCGAGCCGGATCGCCTTGCCCTCGATGACGGGGCCTTTGCCGAACGGCGTACCGCGGCGCTCGAGATGACGCCGCAGCAGGGCCATGTTCTTCATGTTGGCGCGGAACAGCACGTCGAAGGCATCGCCGACCACCGGCACGGCACCGACCAGGGTGTCGACGGCGGTGTTCGCCATCATGCGGCCGATCACCCAGCGCGAGGCACCGAGCTGGCGCGCCTCCCAGATCAGGTAGCTCGAAACGATGCCGTTAATGAGGTCGCCCACCACCGGCAGCAGTCCGATCACGCCGTCGAGGCCGACCCGGATGGTCGTGCCCGGGATCGTGATCGCGCCGTCCATGAGCTTGGCGAGCGCTTCCAGCCGCGCCAGCGACTGCTCGGCACGGTCGGCGTCGTAGGGCTCGATCCTCGAATAGGTCGTCTGCATGGCTCCACCGTTTGTGCGGCGTTAACGCCGGACACCCTGCACCGTTCCCAGTCTGCATTCGCGCCGCGGCTATTCTGCGGCCGCCGCCGCCTCGGCCAGGAAGCCGCCGGATTGGCGCGCCCACAGGTCCGCGTAAAGCCCGCCCTGCCGGATCAGCTCCTCGTGGGTGCCTTCCTCGACGATGCGGCCACGATCCATGATCACCAGCCGGTCCATGGCCGCGATGGTGGAAAGGCGGTGGGCGATGGCGATCACCGTCTTGCCGGCCATCAGATTGTAGAGCTGCTCCTGGATCGCCTGCTCCACCTCCGAGTCGAGCGCGCTGGTGGCCTCGTCGAGGATCAGGATCGGCGCGTCCTTGAGCAGCACGCGGGCGATGGCAATGCGCTGGCGCTGCCCGCCCGACAGCTTCACGCCGCGCCCGCCGACGTGGGCCGCATAGCCCTTGCGGCCGCGCATGTCTTCCAAGCCGACAATGAAGTCGTCGGCTTGCGCC
>DATFCC010000319.1:0-3712 GCA_035253505.1 Hyphomicrobiaceae bacterium | reverse complement strand
AAGCAGGGGGCGGAACGGCGGCTCGGCCCTTTGCGTGTTCCGGATCCGACGATGACGAGCGAGAGCGCGGGCTTCCTCGGGCCGGCATCCTGCACGGTCGAGACACCGACTTGCACGATCACCTTCGCCTGGGATGGCGTGACGCTGCCGCATCTGCAGCTCTGGCATCGGCTGAATGCCGATCCGCAAGTGTTGAGCATCGAACCCTGCACCAGCGAACGGCTGCCCGGCGGCCTAAGCGGCGAGGAGCCGATCCTCGCGCCGCGAGAGACGCGTCGCTACCGGCTGCAGGTATCGTTCGCCTGAGCAATTCCTCCCCATTCAGATGGGGAGGTGGCCGCGTCTTACGCGGTCGGAGGGGTCATAAGCCGCAGCGGATGGTGTGGCCCTGACCCCTCCGTCGCGGATTACCGCGCCACCTCCCCATCTGAATGGGGAGGAGAATGAGGTCCTACTCCGCCGCCTCAGCTTGCCGGGCCGCCGCGGGCTTCACGCCGGCCGCGCGCAGGGCGCGTTCCTTGGCGCCGGCGAGATCGTAGGTGCGGTTCATCATGATGCGTTGCGCGGTCAGGCCGCCGCCGGCCTGCAGCGCTACCACGAACTGCCAGCCGCCGTAGGCGTCGGCTGTCAGGTCGCGGATCAGGTTGTAGACGCGCATGCGGGTCTCGATGTCGACGTCCTTCTTGGTGTGCAGGTACTTGCGGATGTACTTGCCTGACGCTTCGTTGCGCAGGTCCGTCTCGTGCGGCAGCGTCAGCACCAGCCCGCCGCCGAGGTCGTGCAGATGGCGCACCGTCTGGTGGAAGTTGGCGGCGTAGTAGTACTTGGCCGTGTTGATGGCGAGCGTGTTGGGATAGATCATGCCCGACGGCGTCGTCTCATAGTGCCGGCAGGCATAGTCGAGGCTCATGCGCAGCATCTCGGCATAGGTGATCAGCTCGGAGATGGTGTTCATCGCCGTCGGATCCCGGTCCTTGCCCTGGTGCTCGGCGACCAGCTGAGCGAGGCCGACGAACAGCTCCGACATGCGCACCGCCTCGATGACGCCGCCGGCGCGCTCCCACAGGCCGAGCGACTGGGCGAGGCGGCTCGCGAGCTGGACCTCACCCGCCAGGAACACGCGGTCCCACGGCACGAACACGTCGTCGAACACCACGAAGCCTTCCGGCATGCTGTGGTGAGAGCTCGCCGGATAGTCGAAGGCGTTGAGCTCTGCCGGCGCGAACGACCGATTAATGATCTTGACGCCAGGGGTATTGACCGGGATGGAGAAGGACACCGCGTAGTCCTTCTCGTCCTGGCGCATGCCCTTCGTCGGCATGACCACCAGCTCGTGCACCAGAGACGCGGCAGTGATGTGCAGCTTGGCCCCGCGCACGACAATGCCGTCCTTGTTGCGGTCGACGATGCGGACGTAGAGATCGGGATCGTCCTGCTCGTGGGCGCGCCGCTTGCGGTCGCCCTTGGGGTCGGTGATCACCTCGGCCGCGCGCAGGTCGTTGTCGCGGCAGTGGCGGTACATGCGCTCGATGTTCGCGGCACACTGCGGATTGACCTGTGCCACCTCGTCCTTGACGCTCATCAGCGCCATGTAGACGGCGGACACCAGGGTGCCGATCGAGGTGTGCTTCATCATCTCGATGCGGCTGGCGAGATCCTCGGCGCTGCGCGGGATCTGGTAGATGCGATGTGCCTCGCTGCCGTCCTCGGTGGTGTAACGGCGCAGCGCACCGCATTCGGCCGACTGGTAGTCGTAGTCGGAAGCGGTGATGGCGATCGGCACCTTGAAGCGCGGATGGGTCGTGATGTCGGCGATGTCCTCGCCGTCCCAGTAGGTGACCCGGCCGTCGCGCAGGCTCTGGACGTAGTCCTGCGGCGTCTTGAGGCCCATCATTTCCTCCTTGCCTGGCGTTTTGCCCATCATCCCGAAGGCGGGGCGGACCTGGCAAGACCGCGAGCCACGCCGTGGCCCGCGGTGCGGCTGTCGTCTAGCGCGAGGCCGGCGCTGACTGCTTGACGATGCCTTCCCACTTGCTGAGCTCCTGGCCGAGATAGGCGCGCGTCTCCTCCGGGCCGCCTTCTTTCTTCTCGACACCCTGTGCCCCCAGTGCCGCCGATACCTTGGGATCGCGCAGGGCTGCCGTTATCGCGCCGCTCAGCTTGTCGACGATCGGCTTGGGCGTGCCCTTGGGGGCCAGGAAGAAGTAGGCCACCTCGACCTTGAGATCGGGATAGCCCGCCTCCGCCATGGTCGGCACGTCGGGCAGGATGCTGGCGCGCTTTGCTCCGGTCACCGCAATGACCCGGCCCTGCTTGTTCGCCAGGAAGGGCAGGCTCGAGGGGACCGGCGTGAACAGCACCTGGATGCGGCCGGCGGCGAAGTCGCTCGACGCTTCGACCGTGCTCTTGTAGGGCACCATCACGATATTGACCTTGCCGGCGCGATTGAGCATCTCGCCCAGGAACTGCGGCACGCCGCCGATGTAGCCGGCGTAATAGAGCTGGCCGGGCTTGGTCTTGGCGAGCGCCACCAGCTCCTCGACGGTCTTGACCGGCAGCGACGACGGCACCGCCAGCGCGTAGGGTAGGCTGCCGCTCAGCGCGACCGGCTCGAAGTCGCGGATCAGGTTGCTGTTCGGCGTGCCGACCAGCTGGTTGAGCAGGATGCTCGAGCTCGGAAGGTAGATCGTGTAGCCGTCGGGCTTGGATTTTGCGACGTAGTCGGACGCGATGTTGCCGGTCGCTCCGGGCCGGTTGTCGACGACCACGCTCTGGCCAAGCGCTCCCGTCATGTGCTGGCCGACCTGGCGGGCGATGATGTCGTTGCCGGTGCCCGGCCCGAACGGAACCACGACGGTGATGGCGCGGCTCGGGAAATCGTCGGCCATCGCCGCCGTCTGAATTGCCAGCAGGCCGAGGACCGTGGCCGCGATGGCGCACGCGTACTTCGAAACTCTCAACGCTTCCTCCCCATTTATCTTGGGGGACAGCTTAGTCGGTTGGCGCGCGAGACGAAGTCTGAAATGCCGGTTCGCCTGGAGATATCAGGCCGGTTCCTTGTCACGCTCGGCCCACATCTTCCTGAAGGCCGGCCGCGCCTGGCAGGCGGCGAGCCATGCCTTCACGCGCGGCGCCGCATCGAACAGCTCCGGCGCGCTCTGCGCATAGCGCACCACTTCGGCGGTGTTGATATCGGCGACGGTGAAGCGGCCGCCGACGAGATGGCCGTCCTTTGCGAGCGCCGCATCGAGCACCGCGAAGGGCGTGCGCAACGCCTCGATCGCCTCGTTGGCGAGTTTCGGGTTGCTGGTGCGGTGATAGAGGATGTTGAGCGCGTTGGTCTCGACCTCGGTGGCGGCCCACAGCGCCCACATCGTCATCTCGCCGTCCTCGGCGACATTGGCCGGCGCCAGCGGACCGCCGTGCTTCTTGGCGAGGTAGAGCGTGATGGCGAGCGATTCGTGCAGCACCACGCCGTCATCCTCGACCGTCGGCACATGGCCGTTCGGATTGACCTTGAGGAACTCCGGCGACCTGGTGTGGACCACACCGGCCGGCGGCGGATCGGGCAGGCGGTAGCGCTGCATGACCGGTACCAGCTTGAACGGGATTCCGATCTCCTCGGCGAGCCAGAGGATGCGCGAGGCACGCGAGCGATAGACGCCGTAGATGGTCAACATGGACGAACCGTCTAGCAGCGCACCGCCTGGCT
>DATFCC010000318.1:0-11422 GCA_035253505.1 Hyphomicrobiaceae bacterium | reverse complement strand
TGCGGTTCGATGGATGGTCGGGACAAGCCCGACCATGACAACCTGGGTAGCAACCGATAGAGCCACGACACCAGGCCGGCACCGGCCCATGAGCGCGGCGCCGGTAGCCGACGATCAGACGGACCCCGGGCAGCGCTTGAGAACCTCCAGGTCGATCCCCTCTTGCTCGGGCAGCCGCTTGAGCAGGCGGTAAAGGTTCTCTGCCGCCCACGATCGCAAGGCCGCGGCTAGATCCGCAGCGGCACCGTCACCCGATCCATATTGGTAGCTCTCGACTGTGGTCGCGCTCATGGCCCATCTCCTGGTCTTTTGCTTTGCTTGGAACTTGTGACCCGTGACGTAGGTGGGCAGGCAATAGTCCGCAAATGACGATTTCTTGTTGCCCGCGTTAGATTCCCTCAGGCGCCGTTGCCCCCGGCGTCGACGGCCGAGACAGAGCTGTGGCGCTGCCCGATCAATGAGCGCTGGTGCCGAAACGACCGCGCGACATGCGCGTCCCGTGCTCATCAGGTATTCCCGCGTGCGACAGGTCGGTTGGGACGGGCTATTGGATAAGCCGCGACTTTCAGCCTACCCTCGATCGCGTCGCTGATTGCCAAAACCCGCCGGACCAAGCAACGGAACCGCCCACAGGGCGCCGCTGAACCGGCATAACGCGACACATAGGGAGGGTAACGCCATGGCCGCAGTAGCGGAAGTTGGGGATCGTTCTGTCCCCTGGTGGAAGGAGCCGACGAAAGATCAGTGGACGGCATGGACCGCCGGCTGGCTCGGTTGGATGCTCGACGCGTTCGACTTCACCATTTTCTTCCTGATCATGGTGCCGATCAGCCAGGAGTTCGGCGTTCCGCTGACCCTGGTCGCCGGCACGGTCACGTTTACGTTGTGGCTGCGGCTGCTGGGTGCGTTCGGCTCGGGGTGGTTGTGCGACCGGATCGGCCGCAAGACACCCCTCATGATCTCCATCTTCTGGTACTCGATCTGCAATTTTGCGGCGGGGTTTGCCCCGAGCTTTGCGTTTCTCGCGTTCTTCCGCATCATCCTCGGCATCGGCATGGGTGCCGAATGGCCGGCGGGCGCTGCGCTCGCCATGGAGTCCTGGCCGGCGCGCTCACGCGGCATCATGAGTGGCCTGCTGCAGGGTGCATGGGGGCTCGGCTTCCTCCTCGCCAGCCTCGTCTACGGGCTGCTCTACCAGTACATCGGCTGGCGAGGCATGCTGTGGGTCGGCATCCTCCCGGCACTGCTGTGCGTCTACATCCGGTTCTTTGTGAAGGAATCCCCGGTCTGGGAGGAGAACCACAGGAAGCGGATTGCCGAGCAGGCGCTGACCCCCGCCCCGGCGTCGCGCTTCAACTCGGCAACGATCCTGACGGTGATCGGCTGGCTCGCCGGTGCGCTTGTAGTCGCCTTTGTGCTCTTCCACGCACTGAAGCTGGTTCTGCCGCCGGTGCTTGGCGGGTTGGTCGAACCCAAGCTCCTGGGACTCCTGCTCGACGACAAGCTGATGGGCGTGGTGGCTGCCGGCCTCACCCCCTTCGTGCTGCCCAACATTGTCGCCCTGCTCGGTCTGGCGATCCCCACCCAGCTCGCGATCTTCAGGCCACCGCTGCTGCGCAACACCTTCACTGCGTCGATCTGGATGACGGGCCAGTTCCTGGTCTACTACTCCATGATCGCGATGTTCGCGTCGTGGCTGCAGAAGGACCTGAAGCTCAGCCCCGGCGACGTTGCGCTGCCGAACATCCTGCACAACGCCGTCGTCTTCTTCGCGATGGGTTTCTGGGGCTTTGTGGGTGACAAGATTGGCCGGCGGCTGGCGATCATCATTCCGGCGATCATCGGCTGCTTCATCGCCCCGCTCTATCTGCACACCACCGATCTGACCTGGATCACGATCGGCTTTGCGTTGCAGGGAGCATTCGCCGGCGCCATCTACGGCCTGCAGCCCGCCTATCTGACCGAGCGCTTCCCCACGGAGGTGCGCGGGACGGCGAGCGCCTTCTGCTACCACTTCGGCACGATCCTCGGCGGCCTCGTGCCGCCGGCGATCACCTTCCTAGCCGTCGACAAGGGCATGGGCTTCCCCGAACCCATGCTCTACGGAACGATCATCGGCGCCGTGGTGGCGGTGGTCGCGCTCATCCTCAGCCCGGAGACCAAGGGGGTGAAGTTCACGTCCGACGTGCAAGTGAGATAAGATAGGCGCTATCGGTGGACAGTCGTCAGGGGGCCTACGGGTCCCCTGATTTTTTGCCGAACCGTCCGCGCAGGCCGCCAGGCATCTATCGCCTTCCTCCCGCCGCCGCCCAAGCCGTAGCCTCGGCCGCTCTGGTTGCCGCTCGAGGGATAGCGGTGGGCTTAGGCAGATCGCGCCTCGCCGCGGCGCGCGGTCCACTCGTTCAGTCGTGGGACGGTTGCTCTGTATCGCGGCGGTGGGGCCGAAACGAGCGCCGCATCTTCAATCTCCAACGTCATCCCCGCCCGCGCGGGCATGACCGCGAGTTTGTGGGCGTGCGCCAACGCGGCTGTCGGCCATACGATACCGGCCCGGCATGGCAGGCGCACCCCATCATCCATTGCGCTCGGACAAGCCCGTGTTGCATCGTTGGGCGGCACGCGGTGAGGCGTGCTGCGGCCGATGACGGAGGATAGTGGCCTTGGACTTTGCCTTGAGCGAGGAGCACCGGCGGCTGCGGGAGCGCTGCGAAATCCTCGCCGGCGATTTCGCGACGCGATCGAGCGCCCATGACCGCGACGCCTCGCATCCGACCGAGAACTACGACCGGCTGCGCCAGGAGGGGTTCCTGGAGCTCAGCGTGCCGAAAGAGCTCGGCGGGGAGGGCATGGGTTTCCTCGGCCATACCCTGGCGTTCGAGGCCCTGGGGCAGGGTTGCCCTTCGACCGCCCTGTCTTTCAACATGCACGCCTCCGTTGTGATGCCGCTGCTCGACGGCTCCCAGGTCACCCCACAGGCCAAGCGGCACGTCGCCGACCTCGTGGTGAACCGCAAGCAGCTCTTTGCCGGCAACTACTCGGAGGCGACCTCCACCGCCATTCTCGGCGAGCGCTGGCTGGACACCATCGTGCGCCGCGTCGAGGGCGGCTGGCGCATCAGTGGACGCAAGATGTTCGCTTCCATGCTGCAGGCGGCCGACTACTGCCTCGTGCTGGCCAGGCCAGACACCGCGACGCGGCCGACGGCCGGGGCCTTCGTGCTGATCCCGCGCGAGGCCCCCGGGCGCAGCGTGATCGCCAACTGGGACGTGATGGGCATGCGCGCGACGCGCAGCGACTCCCTGGTGCTGGAGGATTGCGATCTGCCCGAGAGCGCCGTCGTCTACCAATCCGAGGACATTCGCGCGTTCCGCAGGGATACCTTCAGTTGGGGCTGGGGCTCCTACACGTCGGTCTATCTCGGCGTCGCCGGCGCCATCTACAAGGAGCTGGTGCGGATCGTGCGCTCGCGGCAGGTGCCCGGCTACACGCAGCCCCTCGCCTACCATCCCGACGTGCGCCGGCAGGTGGCGCAGCTCAGCGCCGAGCTCGAGGCGGCGCGGCTCATCACCTACCGCTCGGCATGGCTCTACGACACGGAGGGGCCCACCGAAGAGACGACCGCCGCCTTGTATCGCGCCAAGTACGTCGTTGGCGAGGCCGTCGGCCACATCGCCCGCGTGGCGCTCACCCTGTCCGGCTCGCACGGCATCTTCAAGGGCGGCCGCATCGAGCAGCTCTTCCGCGACGGCGCGCTGGGCCCGCTGCACGCCCCGCCGTCCGACTTCTGCCTCTGGAACATGGGCATCCACGAGCTGGGCCTCGACCCGGCCGACGTGCTTCCGCCGCTCAAACCTGCGCCTTGACGGCCATATGGACCTGTCCGACCTCATCGACCGTAATGCCGCGTTCGCGCCCGACAAGACAGCGATCCGATTTGAGGGCTCGGCGCTGAGCTACGCGGCGCTGGCCAAGCGCATCGCCCTCTCCGCGTGCGCACTGAAATCGCAGCTCGGGGTGCGCGCCGGCGACCGGGTGGCCATCCTCGGCGCCAACCATCCAGACTACCTCGTGCTGCTCTATGCCTGCGCCCGCCTGGGCGCCATGCTCGTGCCGCTCAACTGGCGCCTCGCAGTCCCGGAGCAGGTCTATATCCTGCGCGACGCCTCCGTTAAGGCGCTGATTGTCGAACGCGCCTTCGCACCGGTCGTGCAGCCGCTCGAGGCGACGCTCCCCGATGTCCGCATCGCCGGGCTGGACTTCACGCCGGAAGCGGGGGCGTCGTTTGCCGAGCTGCTGAAGGCTGCCACGGGCGACGGGCGCAACCTCCATGTCGATCTGTCCTCGCCGCTGCTCATCGTCTACACGTCCGGCACCACGGGCCATCCGAAGGGCGCCGTGCTGCGGCAGGATGCTGTCGTGTGGAATGCCGTCATGAGCCAGCATATGCACGACATGACGGCCGCCGATCATGTGCTGACGGTTTTGCCGATGTTTCATGTCGGCGGGCTCAACATCCAGACGACACCTGCGTTGCAGCTGGGCGCCACCGTGACGCTGCATGCCCGCTTCTCCCCCGAGGCCACCCTCCAAGCCATCGAGCGCGACACTCCGACGTTGACCGTGCTCGTTCCGGCCACCATCCAGGCCATGCTGGAGCATCCGCGCTGGCAGGCGGCGCGCCTCGACAGCCTGCGGGCGATGACCACGGGCTCCACCCAGGTGCCCCAGCGCATGGTCGATGCGTTCGTGAGCCGGGGCATCCCGGTGTTGCAGGTGTACGGCGCGACGGAGACCTGCCCGGTCTCGGTCTACACGCGGCTGTCGGGTGACTGGCGCAGGCCGCACTCCACCGGCCTGCCGGGACTCGTCTGCGCGGCGAAGGTGGTCGACGGCGCCGGCGCCGAGGTTTCGCCGGGCGTAGCCGGCGAGGTCATGGTGCGGGGCCCCAACGTGTTCGTCGGGTACTGGGGCAACGCGCCTGCCACGGCCGAGGCCCTGGGCGCGGGCTGGTACGCAACCGGCGACATCGCCACGCGCGACGCCGACGGCCATTTCTACATCCACGACCGCAAGAAGAACCTGATCATCTCGGGCGGAGAGAACATCTACCCCGCCGAGGTGGAGCGGGTGCTGCAAGCGCACGCCGCCGTGGCCGAGGCCGCCGTCATCGCCCGGCCCGATCCGCGCTGGCAGGAAGTGCCCGTCGCCTACATCGTGCTGCGCGCAGGCGCCCCGGCCGATGGGCCGGAAATCGAGACCTTCTGCCTGCAGCACCTGGCCCGCTACAAGGTACCGCGCGAGTACGTGTTCGTGGACGACCTGCCCCGCAACGCCATGGGCAAGGTGCAGCATTTCCGCCTCAAGGAGACGATGGCGCCGTTGGGCAAGGACCCACCGCCCCGCACCGGGTGAGATCCTGAACCCCCACACACGGCTTGGCTTTCGTGCCGGCTCCCGCGTAGAGTGGCGCAAAATTCACCGGGAGGAAGCCGTCATGCCACTTCGCACTTTCCGCCACGCTGCGACCGGCCTCGCCGTAGTGGCCGCTGCGGCCGCCGCTCTGCTGGCTGGGTCGGTGCAGGCTCAGGAGCCCATCAAGCTCGGCTTCTCGATGGCCCTGACCGGGCCTCTCGCCGCCAACGGCAAGCAGGCGCTGCTCGGCATGAAGATCTGGGAGGAGGAGACCAACGCCAAGGGCGGACTGCTCGGGCGGCCGGTGAAGCTCATCTACTATGACGATCAGTCCAGCGCCGCCACCGTGCCCGGCATCTACACGAAGCTTCTCGATGCCGACAAGGTCGACCTGATCCTCGGCCCCTATGCGACGGTACCGGTCGCGGCCGCCATGCCGGTGGCGATCCAAAAGAAGAAGCTGATGCTCGCCCTGTTCGCGCTGGGTGCCAATAGCGAGTTCAAGTACGACAAGTACTTCGTGATGATCCCGACGGGGCCCAACCCCAAGCCGTCCTTCACGGCCGGTTTCTTCGACCTGGCCGCGGCACAGACCCCGAAGCCGGAGACGGTGGCCCTTGTGGCGGCCGACGCGGAGTTCTCCCACAACGCCTGCGAGGGCGCACGCGAGAACGCCAAAAAGCACAATTTCAAGGTGGTCTACGACAAGACCTATCCCCCGGCGACGACCGACTTCACGCCGATCGTGCGCGCCATCCAGGCGACCAATCCCGACATCCTGACGGTCTGCTCCTACCCGCTCGACTCGGTGGGCATGGTCAAGGCGGTGAACGAGCTTGGCTTCAAGCCGAAGATGATCGGCGGGGCCATGGTGGGGCTGCAGGCGACCGTGTTCAAGAACCAGCTCGGGCCGCTGCTCAACGGTATCGTCAACTACGAGACCTGGGTGCCGTCCAAGGAGATGACGAGCCCGGAGACGGAAGCCTTCTTCAAGAAGTATCAGGAGCGCGCCAAGGCCGAGGGCGTCGATCCGCTGGGGTACTACCTGGGCGGCTGGGGCTACGCCTACATCCAGCTCTTGGGCGACGCCATCACGGGAACCAAGAGCCTCAAGGACGACGAGCTTGCCGACTACATGCGCAAGACCACGTTCAAGACCATTCATGGCGACGTGAAGTTCGGCCATGGCGGCGAGTGGGCCGAGAGCCGGATCCTGCAGGTGCAGTACCACGGCATCAAGCAGGGTGACGGCGTCGACGTGTTCCGCGGCATGAGCTACCAGACGGTCCTCACGCCCCCCAACCTCAAGACCGGCACGCTGATCTACCCTTACGAGAAGGCCAAGTAGGATTGCGCAACGCGCCGGACGGCGAGCCGATGCAGACGCGTCGGCCGCCGGTATCCTCGGCGACGGTTTGCATCCCCATCCGCCAACATTTGGACGCGGCCGCATGCGACAACCGGCCGTGACGAGTCAGGGGGATTTCATGCAGGCTTTCGCTCGGTTTGCGCCTCCACCTCGCTTTCGCGTGCTGCGATGGGTCGCCATCCTGTTCCTGGCCATCAACGGCGCCATGCGCCTCGGGCTGATGGCCTTCGAAGGCGATGCGGCAAACTTCGCGCCGGTGGCGATGGTGAGCACGCTGGCCGTCGGGCTCCTCTATGACCTTGCCGCACTTGCCTATGTGCTGGTGCCTTTCGCTCTCCTTGCCGGGCTGATGCCGAACGGGCCGTGGGGGCGCTGGGCTCACAAGTATGCTTCAGCGGTGCTGGTGGCGGCCGCCATCTTTGCCATGCTCTTCGTATGCGTGGCCGAGGCGCTGTTCTGGAACGAGTTTTCCGCGCGGTTCAACTTCATCGCCGTCGACTATCTGATCTACACGCGCGAGACCCTGGGAAATATCCGCGAGTCCTACCAGGTGGCTCCTCTGCTGGGTGCGCTGGTCTTGGCGACTGCGGCGATGTTCTTTCCGCTGCGAAGACGGATTCTGGCGGCCGGATATGCCGATGGCGGCCGGCCGATACGGCGCCTCACGAGCATGTTCGTTCTGCTTCTGCTGCCCGCAGTCGGCTTCGTTGCGCTCGGCGATGGGGCGCGAGAGGCGTTGCCGACGGCGTCGATGCGCGAGCTCGTCGGCAACGGGTACTATGACTTCGGGCGCGCTTTCCGCTCCAACGATCTGGATTACCGCAGGTTCTACAAGACCATCCCCGACGAGGTGGCGATATCGGAAATGCGGGAAGAGTTCGAGGAAGCCGCCTCCACGGCGAGGTTCACCGGCAATCCGGCCCATCCGCTCGAGCGCATCATCAAGGTCAACGGTCCGCCCAAGCGTCTCAATGTCGTATTGGTCACGATTGAAAGCCTGGGAGCCGACTTTGTCGGCGCGCTCGGCGGCCGGACGGGGCTCACTCCCAATCTCGACCGCCTTGCTCGCGAGGGGCTTCTCTTCAAGCAGGTTTACGCGACAGGCCTCAGAACCGTGCGCGGGCTGGAGGCGCTGTCGATCTCGGTGCCACCCACACCCGGGCAAGCCGTGCTCAAGCGCAAGAACAACAAGGGCTACCAGACCTTGGGCGAGGTCTTGAAAGGCTACGGATACGATCCGCTTTTTCTCTACGGGGGCTACAGTTACTTCGACAACATGGCCGACTTTTTCGGCGGCAACGGGTATACCGTCGTCGATCGCACCTCGCTGAGCCGAAGCGACATCTCGCACGAAACCATCTGGGGCGTCGCCGACGAGGACCTGTATAAGCTGGTCTTGCGCGAGATCGACGCGCGCACGGCGACCGGTCGCAACGTCTTTGCCCATGTCATGACGACGTCGAACCATCGCCCCTTCACCTATCCCTCGGGGCGGATCGACATTGCCTCAGGCTCCGGGCGGGATGGCGCGGTGAAATACACGGATTGGGCCATCGGGCAGTTCATGCAGACGGCGGCGACGCGGCACTGGTTCAAGGACACGCTCTTCGTTTTCATCGCCGATCATACCTCGCGTGGGCGCGGGCGCTCCGATCTGCCGCCGGAGAACTTCCATATCCCACTTATTTTCTTTGCGCCGAACCACGTCTCACCGCGCGAGATCGACAGCGTCGCATCGCAGATCGACGTCGCGCCCACCATTCTGGCGCTGCTCAACATGAGCTATACCTCCCAATTCTTCGGCCAGGACATCCTGACGGAGGGGAGGCGTCACCAGCGCGCGCTGATGGCCAACTACCTCACCGTTGGACATCTGGAGAGCGGCATCATGGTCGAGCTGGGCCCCAAGAAGCACGTGCGAGTGCTCGAGGCAGCCTCGGGCAAGGAGGTTCCGAGCGACGACCCGCGCGTCATGAACTGGATACAGGAGACCATCGCGCACTATCAGGTCGCGAGCGACATCGTGCGCCAGATGCCGTAGCGGGCAGCGCAGGCGACGATCGCGCTCGCGCGGAACCTGCTCCGAATTCCGATGATGAGCGCGGGGATGATGACCCGCCGTCGGGCCGGGCGAAGGGCTTGCGGCTTCCAATCCTAGCCGCCCCCGAGGCGCTCTCTGGTTTGCGCAGCCCAGGCGGCGAAGCGGCCCTCGGCAATGGCCGTGCGCATGGCGGACATGAGCTCCTGATAGAAGGCCACGTTGGCCCACGAGAGCAGCATTGCACCCAGGTGCTCGCCCGACTTCACGAGATGGTGCAGATAGGCGCGTGAATAGTCGCGCGCCGCGGGACAGGAGCTCGCCTCGTCGAGGGGCGATGCATCATCCGCATGGCGGGCGTTCTTCAGGTTCACCTTGCCGGCCCAGGTGAAGGCAAGGCCATGGCGGCCCGACCGCGTCGGCATCACGCAGTCGAACATGTCCGCTCCGCGCGCCACGCTCTCGATGAGATCGAGAGGTGTGCCGACACCCATCAGGTAGCGGGGTTTCCCGGCGGGAAGGCGGGCGGTGGAAAGCGCAAGCGTATCGAGCATGGCCTGCTGCGTTTCTCCCACGGCAAGCCCGCCGATGGCGTAGCCGGGGAGATCCATCGCCACCAGGGCATCGGCCGAGCGCGCCCGCAGATCGGCGTCCGTCCCACCCTGAACGATGCCGAAGAGGGCCTGCCCCGCCCCGGCCGCACCCTTATCACGCTGGCGCGCGAACTCGCGCTTGCATCGCTGCGCCCAGGCTAACGAGCGATCCACGGCGGCGCGAACCGCATCCGTCGGCGCCGGCAGCGCGATGCACTCGTCGAGCTGCATCTGGATGTCCGATCCGAGCAGGCACTGGATCTCCACGGCGCGCTCCGGCGTCAGCACGTGGGTCGACCCGTCGATGTGCGACTGGAAGGTGACGCCGGCATCGGTGATCGTGCGCAGCTTTGCGAGACTCATGACCTGAAAGCCGCCCGAGTCCGTCAGGATCGGCCCCTGCCAACGCATGAACCGGTGCAGTCCGCCCAGCCGCGCGACGCGCTCCGCCCCCGGCCGCAACATCAGGTGGTAGGTGTTGGCGAGAACGATGTCGGTGCCGGCGGCCGCGAGCTGATCGGTGTAGACCGCCTTCACGGTCGCCGCAGTGCCGACCGGCATGAAGGCTGGCGTGCGGATGCGCCCGCGCGGCATCGCGATCTCGCCGAGGCGCGCCGCGCGGTCGCTCTGGATGAGCCGGAAGCGGAACGCCTCCGTCATGGCGCGCTGCCGGGGCGATCGAGCAGGCAGGCGTCGCCGTAGGAATAGAAGCGGTAGCCGGCGCGGATGGCGTGCGCGTAGGCCGCACGCATGACGTCGAGGCCGCTGAAGGCGGCCGTCAGCATGAACAGCGTCGAGCGCGGCAGGTGGAAATTGGTCAGCAGCAGGTCGACGGCCTTGAACCGGTATCCTGGCGTGATGAAGAGGGCCGTCTCGCCGGCGAACGGATGGATCGTGCCGTCCTCGTCCGCCGCGCTCTCCAGCAGTCTCAAGGCGGTGGTGCCCACGGCGACGATGCGACCGCCGGCGGCACGCACGGCGTTGAGTGCGCAGGCCGTTTCCGGCGACACCGCGCCCCATTCGGCATGCATGCGGTGTCCGCCGGTGTCCTCGGCCTTCACGGGCAGGAAGGTGCCGGCACCCACGTGCAGCGTGACGAAATGGCGGCCGACGCCGCGAGCGTCGAGGTCTGCGAGCAGGCTGTCGGTGAAGTGCAGGCCGGCCGTCGGCGCCGCCACCGCGCCCTCGACGCGCGCATAGACGGTCTGATAGCTGTCGGCGTCCTCGGGCCGCACGCCGCGTCTGCCGACGATGTACGGCGGCAGCGGCGGATCGCCCAGGGCCGCGATCGCCTCGTCCAGGTAGGGGCCGTGCAGGCTGAAGGACAGCTCGATCTCACCGGCCTCGCCGATATCGGCGACGGTCGCCTCGAGCGTGCCGAGCAGACACACGCGGCCGTCGTGACCGAAGCGCACCCGATCGCCCGTTGCCAGGCGCTTGGCCGGCCGCGCGAAGGCCCGCCAGCGGCTTTCATCGAGGCGCTTGTGCAGGTTGAAGGAGATCAGCGCCCGGCTCTCTCCGCGCAACCGCTCGCCTTGCAGCGCCGCGCGGATCACGCGCGTGTCGTTGAAAACGAGTACATCGCCAGGGCGCAGCAGGTCCGGCAACTCGCGCACAATGCGGTCTTCGAGCGCGACGCCATTCTGGCCCGGGCCAATTTCGCCCGGTGTGGCAACAGGGGCGGCTTGCGTGGATCCCCACCTGCGCAGGGATGACGTCAACGCCTGCGGCGAAGGGCGCACAACCAGCAGCCGCGCGGCATCGCGCGGAGAGACGGGCTCGAGCGCGATGCGCTCGTCGGGCAGGTCGAAATCGAAGAGGTCGGTTCGCATGGCGGTGTCAGACCCTCACGGTCTGACACCATGGAATGGCATTGGCAACGGCCTGCCCGCCCACGATGCCGGACCGGGCGGAGTATCGGTCCGGCAGTGCCTCACTTCACGTCCGCCGCCACCTTGAGCGAGGTGATCTTGTCGGGATTGGCCACCGGCTCGCCGCGCTTGATCTTGT
>DATFCC010000317.1:0-10400 GCA_035253505.1 Hyphomicrobiaceae bacterium | reverse complement strand
TTCATGGTCCCTGGAGCCGATGCTCGTTCAGTAGCGCCCGGCTTGTCATGGCCGGGCTTGTCCCGGCCATCCATCCTGCAGCTCGCGCCGGTATGGCTGGATCCTCGTGACAAGCCCGAGGATGACGAAAGGACTGGCATGCCTTGATCGCGAGAATTGGCGAAGCCGTGACTTCCACGGGCTTGTCCGCGAGGTGACAACCGCGCAGTGAAACTCGTCTGCGAATCTTGCATCGGCTCAGGCGCTCCTTGCGGTGGCGGCGGGAGGCCCGAGTGCCGTGATGGGCATGGTCGTGCGAACGCGCTGGCGAGACCCGTCCTGGAAGGCGATCTCGGTGTCGATCTTGACCTCGGCCTTTTCCGAGTAGATGGCTTCGATGATGTCGGCGTATTTCTCCGCGATGACGCCGCGGCGCACTTTGCGCGTGCGCGTCAGCTCGCCGTCGTCCGCGTCGAGCTCCTTGTAGAGCAGGACGAATTTGGAAAGCCGCTGCGCCGGCGGCAGGGAGCTGTTCATACGCTCGACCTCGCCCGCGATCAGATCGCACACCTGCGGCCGGGCGGCGAGGTCGGAGTACGTGGTGAACGACATGCGGTTCTGCTCGGCCCACTTCGAGACAATGGGGAAGCGGATGCATACGATGGCCGCGAGGTAGGCCCGCTGGTCGCCCAGCACCACCACCTCGCTGACGTAGGGGGAGAACTTCAGCTTGTTCTCTATGTATTGCGGCGAGAAGCGTTCGCCCGCCGACGTCGTGGCGAGATCGCGCATGCGATCGATGACGACGAGCTGCCCCGAAGGCTTGAAGTAGCCGGCATCGCCGGTGTGCATCCAGCCTTCGCGCAGGTCGGCAGCGGTGGCGGCATCGTTCTTGTAATAGCCCTTGAACATGTAGGGATGCTGACTGACGATCTCGCCGACCCCCTGGGCATCGGGCTTGTCGATGCGGATCTTGTAGTCGTCGCTGAGGCCCCGACCCACGGTGTCGAAGTCGACCTCGCCCCGGCGCTGGATGCAGTAGATGCCGCCGAGCTCGGTCTGGCCGTAGAGCTGCAGCATCGGCAGGCCCATGGCCATGAAGAACTTGAAGGTGTCGGGGCCCATCGGGGCGCCGCCGGTGCTGGCAAAGCGCAGGCGCGTGAAGCCGAGGCGGTCACGAAGCGCTCGCAGCACCAGGGCCTGCGCGAGCTTGCTCGTGCGCCCACGCTCGACGGCTTTGAGGCCGCGCTTCACGCCCCACTCGAACATGCGCCGCTTGAAGAACGACGCGTCCATGATCTGGGCGCGCACGTTGGCGGCGATCTGCTCCCACACGCGCGGCGCCAGGAACATGAAGGTCGGCGCAATCTCGCGCAGATCTGCCATGACCGTCTCCGGCTCCTCGACGAAGTTGAGCTTGTGGCGGCAGATCAACGGCTGATAGAGGGCCTGGAACTGCTCGCCGACCCAGCCCATGGGGAGCAGCGACACGTATTCGTCGTCGGGGCCAAGGCCGACCAGATCGCAGTAGGTCGCAACGTGCCGGATGAAATGCCCGGACGTGAGGCTCGCGAGCTTCGGATGCGAAGTGGTGCCCGAGGTGGAGCACAGCACGGCGATGTTCTCGCCATCGGTGCGGTCGACAAGGTCGTCCCACAGCTTGGGCTCCGCGGCGGCGGTCGCGCGGGCTGTCTCGAGCAGCGAGTCGCGATCGACAAGGCGCGCATCGGTGTACTTGCGCATGCCCCGCGGATCGCAATAGACGAGCTTCTCGACCGAGGGGATCGACGCGGTGACGCGCAGCATCTTGTCGATCTGCTCCTCGTCCTCCGCGACGATGACCTTGGCTTCCGCATAGCCGATGAGGTAGCCGACCTCGGCGTCGAGACCGTCCTGGTAGAGGCCGAGGCTCTTGGCGCCAAGGGCGTGTGTGGCGATAGCGGCGGCGATCCAGTCGGGCCGCGAGTCGCCGATGATGGCGACGGTGTCGCCTTCGCCCACGCCCAGATTGCGCAGCGCCAGCGCCCACAGCTTCGTGCGCTCATGGAAGTCGCGCCAGGTGTAGGACTTCCACAATCCCAGCTTCTTCTCGCGCAGTGCGACATCGCCGCCATGGTGGCGCGCGTTGTAGCGCAGCAGCTTGGGCAACGTATCGTTGGCCGCGATGTGGGCAAAACGGGGCAGGTTCATTGCGCCGGCTCCGCGGCAGCGGAGGCATCGACCCCGTGCTCCTCGCCGAGATAGGCCCGCCGGACATTGGCGCTGGCCTTGACCTCATCGGGCAGGCCCTCCGCGATCTTTCGTCCGAAGTCCAGCACCATGACGCGATGCGACAGGTCCATCACCACGCCCATGTCGTGCTCGATCATGACCACGGTCATGCCCCACTCCTCGTTGAGCTCGACGATATAGCGGGCCATGTCCTCCTTCTCCTCGAGGTTCATGCCGGCCATCGGCTCGTCGAGCAGGATCAGGTCGGGTTTGAGCGCGATGGCGCGCGCCAGCTCGACCCGCTTGCGCAGGCCGTAGGACAGGGCACCGGCGGCCTCGTTACGGATGCTCTGGATCTCGAGGAAATCGATGATCTCCTCGACGGCGGCGCGATGCTCGGCTTCCTCGCGGCGTGCGCCGCCGACCCAGTAGAGCATGCCACGTACGAAACCGGCCTTCATGAGATGGTGGCGGCCGACCGAGATGTTGTCGAGCACGCTCATGCCGTTGAACAGCGCCAGGTTCTGGAAGGTGCGTCCGAGCCCGAGGCCGGCGCGCCGGTTCGGGCTCGCGTGCGTGATGTCGCGGCCCTTGAAGAGCACGCGTCCCGCCGTCGGCCGGTATCGCCCCGAGATGCAGTTGAGCATCGAGGTCTTGCCGGCGCCGTTCGGCCCGATGATGGAGAAGAGTTCGCCTCGGCTAACCTGACAGCTCACATCGGTCAAGGCGCTCACGCCGCCGAACCGCAGGCTTACCCGGTCAAGTGCAAGGATAGGGGCGGGATCAGCGTCCCTGGCCATCGTGGCGTTTCTCTCCGCAGTCGGATGCGAACACTAGACGGCCCGCTTGGCTGCGATCAATATCTGCGAACGGCAACAGGCGCTAGCGCAATTTGGCGCACCCGATCCGCGATCGGAGCAAATGCGCGTCCCGTCGCGCCGTGGCATACCGGCACACCAGCCTCGCTCGAGCGGGCCGGTGGTTCGCCGGGAGGCGCCTCAGAAATTGCGCGGAAGGCTGGAGCGATCCATCACCGGCAGTGCGGGGCGACCGGACGGGCGGCGATCGGCAAATCCGGGGCCGCCGCCGAAGCGGTCCCAAGTCACGGTCACCTTCGCGCCGACGGCGACCCGCGGATAGAGGTCGAGAACGTCCTGATTGTACATGCGGATGCAACCCTTCGACACGGCCGTGCCGATGGTCCAGGGCGCATCGGTGCCATGGATGCGGTAGGCGCTCGCACCAAGGTACAGCGCCCGGACGCCGAGCGGGTTCATGGGATGGCCTCCCGGCACCCAGCGCGGAAGCCGCGGGTTCTCCGCCATCATCGTCGGCGTCGGCGTCCACGACGGATTGACCCGCTTGTTGGTGACGGTGGTGTTGCCTTCCCAGCGATCCTCGTCGCGCGGAATGGCGATCGGATAGCTGATGGCTTCGCCGGGCCGGGTCACGTAGTAAAGACGCCGGTCGCCGAAGCTGACCACGATCTGCCCGGCGGCGAACCTCGTATCGAAGCGCACGATCTCGCGCCCGCTGTCGCCGACGGTGTCGCCGCCGCCCCAATCCCAGAACAGGAACTGCGCGGAGGCCGTGTCGGGCCGGAATGCGACGAGGGCGATTGCAGTGCCCAGCAACAGCGCAACGTGGCGGACGATTCGAAGCTTCATCTTGGCAGGTCCCGTTGCGGCCCGAGCTATTTCGCGGCGCCGCGATTCCCCGACGTGCTCATTTGCCGTCCCCGAAAACGGCCGGAGTGTGGCGATCCCGTCGTCAGAGCTTGGGGTGCACCGCAGCCAGTGCACCGCTGCAACAACTGCTGCGATCTACGCTAACCCAGCGGAGAGGCCAGCAGCCGGCCGTAGCCCGGCACCGCGGCGCGCACGCCGGCAAGGCGCAGCGCCTGCCACATCAGGGCCGAGGCAGCCGAGATCACAGGCTTGCCGAGATCCTGCTCGAGCGCGTCCAGGATCGGGATCGTCGGCATGCCGGTCCCGCTCAGGAAGACGGCCTGCGCGGCCGGCCTGTCGACGGCGCGACCGAGCTCGTAGGCGCGCTGCGGCGTCTCGCTGTAGATGTCGCGCACGTTTTCGAGGCGGCCGTGATGGACCACCTCGAAACCGGACGCCTCGAGGTGCGCCTTGGCCCTCAAGGTGGTGTCCTCGCCGTACGGCGTGCCGAGCGCAACCCGTTTGACGTCGAGCGCGACGAACGCCGCGGCGACCGCGCCGAACGCCGTCGCGACCGGAATGCCGTGGCGCGATTGCAGGCGCTGCAGGAGCTCGGCCTCGCCGTCGCGGCCGAGCGTATAGCTGGTCGCGGTGTGGGCGAGCATCATGACGCCGGGCTTCATCATGGCCAGCAGCGCGGCGGTCTCGTCGATATGCGCGATCTGGCTGCGGTTGCGTTCCTCCTGACCCTGGTGCGTGCCGGCCGCGCCTGCCGCCACCATGCGCGAGAAGTGCACCGAGACGCCCTCGGGAGCCAGCGCGATCATCTCTGGTTCCACTGTCGGATTGCCCGGCGGAATAAGAAAGCCAAGCTGCGCTCGCCATCCCTTCATGATTGGCTCCGCGAACGCTCAGGGCACCCAGGCGGCTTCCTGCGTGCCCGGTGCGGCCTGCATCCGCGCGGCCGCGAGCCGCTTCGCCATCTCGGCCGGCAACAGACGCGGTTCGAGAAGCCGCGTGACCTGGCCCAGGTCGGTCGCGGTCTCGAGCGTCTCCAGACGCTCGAACAGCGGGGCGATCTGATCGTGGGCCAGGGAGCGCGTCGCGCAGTCTTCGAACTTTTCGAACAGCTCGTCGCTCGACATGGGGTTGTCGCCGCCGCGGCAGACGAGATGGTCGACCCGGCGCGACAGGCGGCGCCCATCCTTCAGGGAGACGATCACCTCGGCGCCGAACTGCTTGGGGCTGTCATCAGGCATGTCGGGGTGCGGGCCGGCGGTGATGATCGGCAGCAGGCGGCGCACGCGATCCTCCATCACCGCGTCGCCCTCGAAGTCGCGCAGGCGGACGGCGCCGTCGGCCAGCGCGCGGGCGGTGCAGTACTGGATGGAGAACTTGGCGCCCAGCGGCGTCCTGGGATCGGGGTTGTCGGTGTGCGGGAGGCGCCGGCGGTGGGCGAGGATCTGGATCGCGTCGACGGCATCGGCCGTCACGCCTTCCTCGCGCACCAGTGCCAGCATCATGGCGATGGCCGGATGCGTCGAGCCGCAGCAGGGAAACTGCTTGAGGCCGTTGTCGGCGGTCTCGATCTCCCAGGGCGAGCCCCAGTTCTCGAACAGGCGCTCCGGGGCGTAGTTGCCCGCGCCATTGTAAACGTTGAACCAGCCCTGCTTGTGCTCCAGCGCCGCAGGGTTGGATTCGAAACCGCGCTCGGCGATCAGGGCCGCAAACAGCCCGTTGCGGGCGATGTGACCGACGTGCAGCGGCTTGGTCATGGTGCCGAAGTTGGCCTTGATGCCGCTGGCGAACGAGGCCGCCAGCGCCAGCGCCCGGGCCGTGCGCGCCACGTCGAGGCCGAGAAGGTGCGAGGCCGCGGCTGCCGCACCGAAAGTCCCGAGCGTGGCTGTCGGGTGCCAGCCCTTGTCGTAGTGGTGGAAGTTGACGGCGCGCGACAGGCGCACCTCGGTCTCGACGCCGATGATGTAGGCGGCAAGCGCGCGCCGGCCGGAGACCTTAAGCTGCTCGCCCAGCGCGAAGATGGGCGCGGTGACGGGCACCGAATGATGGCCGCCGAGCACTCCGGAGACGTCGTCATAGTCGAGCGCGTGCGAGGCGGTGCCGTTGATGAGGGTCGCATCGAGGGCGCTGGTGCGCCGGTTGGTGCCGAATACGAGGCAAGGTCCGGCCGCGTCGGCGACGCCGGGCGTATCGAGCAGGATTTGCGCGCAGGGCTCGGGCAGGCCTGCCAGCGTGCAGGCGATGGTATCGATGATGGCGGTGCGGGCCTCGCTGAGCGCCCTCGCCGTCATGTCCTCCAGCCGGAACGCGCAGATCTTCTCGGCCAGCCGCGTGGCGAGCGTCGGTTCACCAGTGCCGTTGGCTGCATGCATCGTGCTGGAGGATTTGCTGATGCTGCCGTCGGCTGTCATTGGCGTTCTCCTTCCCAAAACCGCAACGTTATGTCCTTCGGCGGAGCGTACAAAGAAATGCTCGAGCATCGTAATGAAGCGCGTGTGAGCCGCTTGGCCCCACTCTCTCTTGTGGGCCGGGATTGGGGGTCCCCCCACGAGTGACGTTCGCGGTTCTGTCGCAGATACTCACTTGCGTGTTCCTTGCGTCTTCACCTCACCCCCAGCCCCCTCCCCATCAAGGGAAGGGGAATCGTTTGCTGCTGCGTCCTCGCTCGCAATCCGCGGCATCGGTTTCTTCACACGCTCGTTCGCCGGGATGGCGTCGGAGAATGTCCAGCTTTTGTATCTCCACTCACCGGCTCGGCTCAGGCCATCGCGAACTTCGCCGCGTTGCGGCCCGCAATCCGTCCGAAGGTGGCGCCCGACACGAGGCCGGTACCGGCCGGATAATTGTCGTAGAATAGTCCGCCGACCATCTCGCCGCACGCGAAGAGACCCGGCAAAGGCCGCCAGTCCGTGCCGATCACCTGCGCGTTTTCGTTGATCTTGAGCCCGCCGAAGGTGAACGTGATGCCGCCCGTCACGGAGTAGGCGAAGTAGGGCGGGCTATCGAGCTTCTGCGCCCAGTTGGTCTTGTCGATGGCGAGGCCGCGGGTGGCATGGCCGTCCTTCTTGGTCGGGTCGAACGCCTTGCTGCTGCGCGGCGCGCCGTTGAACTCTTCCACCGTCTTGAGCGCCTGGTCCCTATCGTCGATATCGAGCTGGGCCAGAAGCTCGCGCATGGAGTCCGCCACGATCGGCTTGGAGGTCGAGTACCGCGGCTCCAGCAGGTGCAGCACCTTGCTGTCGAAGAGCTGATAGCCCTTGGCGCCGGGCTCGGCCAGGATGGCGCGGCCGAACTTGGCGTAGGTGTAGAGGTTCTGGTCCTCGCCCTCGTCGACGAAGCGGCGGCCCTTGCGGTTGATCATCAGGCCGTAGTGGTAGCTGAGCCGGTTGGACCGATCGGTGAACTCGCGCGGCGCGAACTCGCCCCAGTCGGCGCTGATCGGCGTTGCATGACAGCCGCTCCACTGGCCCCAGGGCATGGCGCCGATGGCCATCGCCATGCGCAGGCCGTCGCCTTGGTTGTGGGGCGTGCCGCGCACCTTGGCGGCACCGACCAGCGGGCCAATGTGCTGCGTGCGCATCTGCACGTTGGCCTCGAAACCGCCGCAGCCGAGGATGACAGCCCTGGCGTGAATGGTCTTCAGGCCGTCGTCGTCGCGCACCTTGACGCCGCTGACGCGGCCGCGGCCGTCGAGAACCAGCTCGGTGGCGGCGCTGGCGTAACGCAGCTCGATGCCCCGCCTGGCGACCGTCGCGAACCAGCTTCGCGACAGGCCAACGCCCTCGTGCACGGCCCGGATGACGAGCCCCCGCGGCCACACCACCATGTTGCCTTTGCGGACGCCGGCGATGGTGATGGCCGGCTCCATCTTCACGCCGCCGACGTCGTGCATCCAGAACACGGTGTCCTTGGAGTTGTCGACGAGGATCGCCGACAGCATCGGGTCCGTGCGGCCGCTGGTGACGCGCAACAGGTCGTCCATGTAGTCCTTGCGCGTGTATGGGGCGATGCCTTCGTAGAAGTCCTCGTACTCCTCCTCGATGCCGGGCAGCAGCGGTGCCAGCTCGCGCGGGTCCTCGAAGGCGATCCGCAGGATGGCGCCGGCCCAATGCGTATTGCCGCCGCGCATATCACGTGGCGCTTTCTCCAGCACGAGCACGCGCCTGGCGCCGTTCTCGTGGGCGGATACGGCAGAGGAGAGGGCAGCGTTGCCGGCGCCGACGACGATGACGTCGTACTCTTGCATGAAGTGTCGTTCCTCCCGGACGGCGCCGAGCGCCGGGGCGCACACGCTTGTGTCGTGCGATGAGAAGCCCTTATCGTGCACCGATTGGAACAAAGCGGGCCGGCGGTGTCAACGAACCGTGCCCGATCCAGGGCGCCAAAGGAGGCTGCCATGACCCCACGCGATAGCGCGACCGCAAGCGCTCCTTCGGCTTCGGCTGCCGCAGTCAGTCCCGCTCAGGGCCTGGCCGAGTTCACCGCCGCGCTGCGGCTTGCCGACGTGCCGGCGAAGGTGCGGGCGCGTGCGCTCGACCTCATGCTGGACGCGGTCGGCGTCGGGCTGGCAGCGGGCCGTTATCCGTTTGCCGCCCGGGTCCTTGCCGGCGCCCGCGCGCTCGGCGGCGAGGGTGCGAGCACGGTGATTGGTCAGCGTGACCGGCTGCCGCTGCGCGACGCGGCGCTGGTTAACGGTGTGCTGCTGCACGGCCTCGACTTCGACGATACGCACCTTACCGCCATCGTGCATCCGACCGTGACCTGCCTGCCGGCGGCGCTCGGCGTGGCGGAGGCCCGCAAGGCCTCGGGTGCCGACATGCTCGCGGCGTACATTGCCGGCATGGAGTGCGCGATCCGTATCGGCGCCGCGGTCAAGGGCGGCTTCCACCACGTCGGTTTCCACGCCACGGGGGTGATCTCGCATTTCAGCGCGGCGCTGGTGGCGGGTCGGCTGCTCGGTCTCGACCCCGATGCCCTGGTGCGCGCGCAGGGCATTGCAGCCTCGACGGCCGGTGGCGTGCAGGTGTTCCTGGAAGAGGGTGCGTGGACGAAGCGGCTGCATCCGGGCTGGGGCGCGGTGGCGGGCATCACGGCGGCGACGCTGGCGCAGAACGGCTTCTTCGGGCCATCGCGGGCCTACGAGGGTCGCTTCGGCCTGTTCGAGACGCACCTGCACAGCCATGCCGCCGAGGTCGATCTTAGGCGGATCACGGCGGGGCTGGGCTCCGTATGGGAGCTGCCGGAGACCTCCATCAAGCCCTATCCCATCTGCCATTTCATCCACGGCGCGGCGGAGGCGGCTGTGCGTCTCCATCGGCAACTGGGGCCGACGCCGGAGTTGCTGGCAGAGGTGCGCGTGCGCATCCCGAAGGACACGCTGCCCATTGTCGCCGAGCCGGTGGCTGTCAAGACGGCGCCCGCCAACGACTACGACGCCAAGTTCAGCGCGCAGTATGTGGTTGCCACCTGCCTGCTGAAGGGGCGGATGGGGCTGGCCGAGCTGGAGCCGGAGGCGCGCGAGGACCCCGTCGTGCGCGCGCTGGCACGCCGTGTGATGGTGGAGGCCGATCCCCGGTCCGGTTTTCCCAGGTACATGTCGGGTGGGGTCAGCCTTGCCCTGACCGACGGGCGCCGGCTGGACGAGTACGTGCCGGTCAACAACGGCTCCGGCGAGCGGGCGCTCGACAGGGACGGCATCGCCGAGAAGTTCTTCGCCTCCGCCGAGCTGACACAGCCGCACGCCAAGGCCGTGCGCGTGCGCGACGCGATCCTGGCGCTGGAAACCATCTCCGTGGGCGAGCTCGCTGCCGCCCTGCATGCGGATTGAGGACGTAGACATCCACGCCGGCGTCGCAGTCCATGGAGGCTTGCGCGGGTGCCCGCCTTCGTGTTCGGTCCCGGCGGATTGAGAAGAAGCTCGGCTGGGGCTCGATAGTCGAGGCATTTGAGCCTGGTCTTATTGTAGCCGTCGACGAAGCGTTGCAGGAAGGCGTTGCGCTCGGCGTGGGAGAGGAATTTGTTCTTGCCCTCGTTGCGGGCGACGCTGAGCCTGGCACCGATGGCCTCGGCGAGACGGCGGTTGAAGCGCTCGACGAGGCCGTTGGTTTGCGGCCGGAACGGCCTGATGAGACGGTGCTGGATGCCGTGCCGGGCGCACACCTGGTCGAAGCGATGCCGGCCGGTGGGGTGGCGCTGCGGCCTCCACCTTGCGGCCCCGAAGCGGTCTGTGAACTCCGAGCCGTTGTCGGTGAGGATGGTGTGCACCTTGTGCGGGAAGGCGGCGATGAAGCGCTCCAGACAGCCGGCAACGGTGGCGGCATCGCGCCGGGCGATGGTCTCGATATGCACGAAGCGGGTGGCGCGATCGATGGCCACGAACACGAAGGCGGGCTCGCCGTCGAGGCGGGCGAGATGCTTGAGATCGACATGGATGAAGCCGACGGTGGCGGTCTCGAAGGTGCCGATCTGGCGCCTGGCCGGCTTGGGGCGCGCCGAGACGCCGTGACGCTGGAGGCAGCGATGGAT
>DATFCC010000316.1:0-3610 GCA_035253505.1 Hyphomicrobiaceae bacterium | reverse complement strand
GATGGCGCGCGCGTTGGCGAGAAGACGGAGCGGGCTCTTGGCAGCGGCCGGAAAGGCCACCACCTCTCCGCCGGTCTCGAGGATGCGAGGCGCGAGCCGGCCGCCCGGCTCGGCGAGAACCAGCGCGCGCCCGCCGCCGCGCACGATGGCCTCGGCAACCTCGACGGCGGAGCGCTCCGCGCCGCCGGTGTCGAGCTCAGGCACGATCTGCAGTATGGTCGGACGGTCGGGTGCCACGCGCTCGCTTTCCACCTCGGGCGAGGCTTCATAGGATGGAAGAAACCCAACCGCAATTCCTGGAGGTCGGCGCTGGCGCGAGCCGGCGTCGCATCGCCTATCTGCGCGAGGCGGGCCGGGACGGCGGCATGGCGGGTGTGATCTGGCTGTGCGGGCTGAAGTCCGAGATGACGAGCACCAAGGCCTCCGCACTCGCCCAATGGGCGCGGGAGGCGGGCGCCCCCTGCCTGCGCCTGGACTACTCGGGGCACGGCCAGTCCGAGGGCCGCTTCGAGGACTGCACGCTGGGCCAATGGCTCGAGGAGGCGCGGGCGGCCTTCACCCGCCTGACGGAGGGTCCGCAGGTTCTGGTCGGCTCCAGCATGGGCGGCGGCATCGCCCTGCTGCTGCTGCGCGCTCTGATGGGGGAAGCGCCCGGCGAGGCGGCGCGCGTCAAGGCGCTGGCGCTGGTGGCGCCGGCCTGGGACATGGCCGACCTGATGTGGTCCAGGCTGCCGGAGAGCGCGCGCAAGGAGATCGTCGAGAAAGGCATCTATGAGAGGCCGTCCGACTACGGCGACGGCCCCTATCCGATCACCCGTGCCTTCATCGAGGAGGCGCGCGGCCACCGCATCGGCGACAAGCCGTTCGATCCGGGCCGCCCCGTGCACATCCTGCATGGGCTGCAGGACCCGGATGTGCCCTGGGAGCACACGCTCGATCTCGTGGCCCACCTCTCCGGCGACTGGGCCCGGGTGTCGGCCGTGCCCGACGGCGAGCACCGCCTGTCGCGCCCCGAGGACATCGCCCTCCTGCTCGACATCGTCGGCGGCCTGGCAGCGAAGAGTGCCTAGGCCGCATTGGCGCCGCGCCGCCGAGCCAGCCCGGGGCAAGGGAATCGCCGCAGACTTGCCGATCTATCAGGAACGGCGGCCCGCGCCGCGGGTCCTGTGACGAGCCGAGCGCTCTCGCGTGCGGGCTCGCGGGCTTTCCAGAGCGGCGACGAGAACCAGTTCCGATGACCGCGACCTACATCTCCTATCGGCTCTTCTCGCAGGATTTCGCCAAGACCACGGCCCGCACGGCGGCGCGCCCCGACATCGCCGCCGACACCAAGTATTACCAGGACAACATCGGCAAGGTGAAATCCGTCGACGACCTGCTCAAGGACCAGCGGCTCTACAGGGTGGCGATGGAGTCGCATGGCCTGGGCGACATGGTCTTTGCCAAGGCGCTGATCCGCAAGGTGCTGGAGAGCGATGTCAAGGACACCGCCAGCTTCGTCAACCGGCTGGCCGACAAGCGCTACCTCGAGTTCGCCAAGGCCTTCAATTTCACGACCTCGGGCGGCGTGAAGCAGAGCCTCGCCTACGCGCAGAACGAGTTCCAGCAGGACGACACCATCGAGCTCTACTCCGAGCAGCGCGTGAAACAGGGCGTGGCGGCGGCGACGGAGGCCCAATACTACCAGGCGAAGATCGCAACCGTGGCGACCGTCGACGATCTCATCGGCAACGCGCGCCTGTTCGCGTTCGCCCTGAATGCCGCCGGCATCGACCCGTCAGTCGCGTCCAAGAGCTTCATCCGCAACGTGCTGACGAGCGATCTCGATGACCCGTCGAGCTTCGCCAACCAGCTCACCGATGCGCGCTATGGCAACCTGGCCGCGCTTTTCTCCTTCGACGGCGACGGCAATGCCGCCGGCGGAGCCCAGTCGGCCTCGCAGCTCGATGCAACCGTCTATGCCAACTACGCCCGCGCCGGAAAGGGCGCCACGCCGGCTGCCGCGGCCTACAACACGGGCTACTACACGGCCACCATCAACACGCTGGCCTCGGTGGACGATCTCCTCAACAACGACCGGCTGTTCGCCTATGCGCTGACGGCGTACGGGATCAACCCGAACACCGCCTCCAAGGTGACGATCCGCCAGGTGCTGACCAGCGATCTCAACGATCCGGGAAGCTTCGCCAACACGCTCGCCGACCCCAAGTACCGCACGCTGGCCGCCGCCTTCAACTTTGCCACGGACGGCTCGGTGGTGGCGGGCGAGCAGGTGCAGGCCGCCGCGGATCTGGCCGCCACCACCAGCCGGTACTTCACCACCTACGACGACAGCGCGGAGGCAGCCGAGGCTTTCGCCACGAACCTCTACCGCGGACAGATGAACGTGGTCTCCAAGGTCGACGATCTCCTCAACAATGCCGGCCTCTATGCCTACGCGCTGCAGGCGTTCGGGCTGGACCCCGGAACGGAGGCCAAGAGCAAGATCCGCAGCGTGCTGACGAGCGATCTCTCCGATCGCAACAGCCTCGCCAACCGCCAGACCGATCCGCGCTACCGGGCGCTGGCGGCTGCGTTCAACTTCGGGACCGACGGGAAAGCCCTGCAGCCGCGCGAGGCGCAGAGCGAGACGGACGAGCTCGCCATCATTCGCCGCTACGGTGCCACCCTCGGCTCCTCGGCGACCGACGACGCGCGCAACAAGGAGGAAGGCGCCTACTATCACAACACCATCTCGCGCGTGCGCTCGGTGGACGACCTGCTGAAGGACAAGCGCCTCAAGGACTACGTGCTGAGGGCGTTCGGGCTGGAGGGCGACCGGCTGTCCGATGCCACGCTCAAGAAGGCGCTGACCAGCGATCCGATGGACCAGGCGAGCTTCCTCAACACGCAAGGCGGCGATCATCGGCTGCGCGACATGGCGGCGGCCTTCAACTTCCTGCCCGACGGCACCGTCGGCCGCAGTCCCGCCCAGGCCACGCAGTCGCGCAGCGGCGTCCTCGACACCACCGACGGCTACGTGCGCCAGATGATGGAGGAGGATGCCGGCGAACAGAACGAGGGCGTACGCCTGGCGCTCTACTTCCAGCGCAAGGCGCCCGGCATCACCTCCGCGCTCGACATCCTGGCCGACAAGGCCCTGCTGAAGGTGGTGCAGACCGCGCTCGGCCTGCCCGCCGCCATGTCCCAGGCCAAGATCGAGGTGCAGGCGGCGATGATCGAGAAGCGGCTGGATGTGACGGATCTCAAGGACGCCACCAGGGTCGAGAAGTTTCTGGCGCGGTTCGGTGCCCTCTATGACCTCGAGAACAGCGATGCGACGGCCGCCGGGCCCGCCACCTTGCTGCTCGGTGGCGATGCGCCCTCGATCGGCACCGACGTCGGGCTGCTGAGCGGCATGCAGCGCTTCCGGCGATAGTCCGGGCGGCGGCTAGGGTCGGGGCGCGAGCGCGGCCGACCGCGGCAGATCGAGACGCTCGGTCAGCGCGCGCTGGAGGACGTCAGGGCCGACTGCGTCGGCCAGGTCCTCCGGGAGGATCCACATCGTGTAGTCGGCGGCCTCGATGCCGTGCCGGCAGACGAGGCGGCCCGCATCCATGCGGCAGTCGGA
>DATFCC010000315.1:0-7835 GCA_035253505.1 Hyphomicrobiaceae bacterium | reverse complement strand
CGATCGACCACAGTTTGCCCGTGCGATAGAAGCCCATCTGGATTTCGTCGACGACGAGCAGGATGCCGTGCTTGTCGAGTACGCGCTTGAGCTCAGGGAAGAAATTCTTCGGCGGGATGACATAGCCGCCGGTCCCCTGGATGGGTTCGACGTAGAAGGCGGCGTACTCGGCCTCGCCGACCTTGGGATCCCAAACGCCGTTGTACTCGCTCTCGAACAGGCGCTCGAACTGCTTCACGCAGTGATGGCCGTATTCCTCCTTCGTCATCCCTTTCGGGCCGCGGAAGTGGTACGGGAACGGAACGAAGTGCGCGCGGTCGCCGAAGTGGCCGTAACGGCGGCGATAGCGGTAGGACGAGGTGATCGCCGATGCGCCGAGCGTGCGGCCGTGATAGCCGCCCTCGAACGCGAACATCAGGCTCTTCCCCTTCTTGAAGTTGCGCACGAGCTTGAGGCTGTCCTCGACCGCCTGGCTGCCGCCGACATTGAAGTGCACGCGGCCCTTCTCGCCAAACTTCTTCTCGGCGTCCCGCGCGATCAGGGCGGCGAGCTCGATCTTCTCGCGGTGCAGGTATTGGCTCGCGACCTGCGGCAGCCGGTCGAGCTGGCGGCGAACGGCCTCGTTCAGGCGGGCATTGCGGTAGCCGAAATTGACGGCGGAATACCACATCTGCAGGTCGAGGTAGGGCCGACCCTGGGCGTCGTAGAGGAACGAGCCCTCGCACGTGTCGAAGATCTTGGGAGGATTCGTGTAGTGCACGGTGTCGCCGTGCGAGCAGTACATGTCCTCGAGCGCCAGCAGCTCGGCTTCCGAGGCTGTCGGGCCGACGCTCTGGGGGACGGCGGGCCCGGACGGCCGCTTCAATTGCTCTTGCATTTTGGGTGGCCCTCTTCTCAGTCTTCCGCCCGTTGCACCGGCTCGCCGAGGACATCGGCACTACGCTCTTCGAGCCAGCTCGCAAGAATTTCGGCGGCCTGCGCAAAGTCCTCGAAAGCGACGTGCGGCAGGTCGCTCTTGATGCAGTGCCGGAGCAGGGAGTCCTTCGCCAGCACCAGGTCGGCACGCTCGGCCACGCAGAAATCGGACCGCCCGTCGCCCACCACGATGGTCGGCATGCGCGCACCCGCTCCGGCCGCACTGCACTTGCAGTTGCCCGACAGCGCGCGGCAGTCGCTGCGCGCATGGGGGAACGTCAGTCGCCAGCGATCTCCCGACACCCATTGCAGGTGATTGGCCGAGAACGGCAGGTCGAGGCCATGACGGCGCAGCACCGCTCCGACGGTGAGGTCGAGACCGTCCGATACCACCGAAACGGCATGTCCGAGCCGGGCGCACAGCCGGGCGAAGGGGGGAAAGTCGGGATCTATCTCGATGCTGCCGATAAACACATCCATTTCCGCGCGCGTTGCGCGCACCAGGTCGATCTGGCGCACCATGCATTCGCGCGAACCGATTCGGCCGGCTTTCCAGTCCTCCTCGATTACGCGCCATTCCGGGGCGGCGAAGCGTTCCAGCAAGGCGTCGGTGGTGTCGACGGACGCGATGGTGCCGTCGAAGTCGACCAGCAGACGGCACTTCAGACGCCCACGCGACACGTTTGTGGAACCCGTTGACAAAGTTGCCCCGCCGCGGCCCAGGGACTGGGCAACAGGGCGCCTCTTTAACCGGCAACGGGAGTCCTGCCAATCAGTTTCGTTCACGTTTACGTTAACCTTTTCGAGTGGCTACCGGGCGCATCCATACCAAAGGCGCCGACAGCCCCGCTGTTTCCACTGTAACAGGGACGGTACCCGCTGATTTGGTGAGGAATAATTAACGCTGGTCGGGACAGATGGCCGCAGCGCCCGGCAAGCCCGGCGCAAGCTTTGCGCTATGGGGCCGGTTTCCTGAATATTCGTTCATTCAAGGGGACCTGGAGCACAGCGACACCGACGTAGGCGGCCAGGGCTGCCAGCAGGCCGGCCAGATAGGGAGCGGTCATCTCGGCCGCATACTTGCCGCCGGCCCACACGAGCATGCCCGCCGCCACCGATGCATAGGCGCTCGCCGCCCCTCCAAAGCGCGTGAAAAGCGCGAAGAGCGCGGTCACGAACACGCCGGCGCTGCCGAAGGCGGATGCTGTCTCCACCAGATCATGGATGCGGTTGGAAGTCACCGCCAGAAGGTAGGCGATGACGCTGAGCACCATCACGGTGAGGCGTACGGACCACAGCCTGCCGCGATCATGCAGGCCCGGGACCAGCCGGATCACGATGTTGTGGGAAATCTGCGCGGCGGGCGCATGCAAGGCAGCGTGCACTGCCGACAGGATGGCCGAGATGACGGCGCCGACGAACGCCACGTACAGCACGCCGGGCAGGAAGGCCTCCGCCAGCCGCGGCACGATCTGCTCGGAGTCCTGCACGGTGGCGGTGATCCTGGGGGCCACCAGCCCGAGAAACACCGGGATGAGGCCGATGCACAGATACGCGGCGCCTCCGAGCACCGTGCCGGTGGCGGCGACGCTGGCGCTGCGCGCACCGAGGAAGCGGGAGATCAGCTCGACCGCGACGATGGTGCCGCAGACTGGGATCGCCAGGTGCTCCAGCGTGTCGAGCAGGTCGGTGTCGGCACGCAGCATGTGGAGCTGGGCCGGCTCGACCTGCGCAAGGCCGGCCCCCACCCCGCCGACATGGATTGCAACGATGGCACCCAGCACGATCAGGCCGACCACCACGGCCACGCCCTGGATCACGTCGGTGACGGCGTCGGCCAGCAGACCTCCGACGACGGAATAGGCAGCGACCAGGATCGCCGCCAGCGTAATGGCCGACACGAGCCCCATCCCCGAATTGGCGCTCATGATCTGGCCGAATGCGCGCACCTGGGCGGCTGCCCAGATGACGGACCCGGGCACCAGCACCACGACCACCAGCCGCTCCACCCCCACCGAGTAGCGCTCCCGGAAGAGGTCGGCGAACGTGGTGAGCCCGCGGCTCCACAAGGCCCGCGCGAACAGCACGCCGACGATGATGATGGCGCTGGCGTAGGCTATCGGGTCCACCAGGGCGCCTGACAGGCCCTTCTCGTAGACAGCCCCCCCGGAAGCCACGATCGCCTCGGCGCCGAAGTAGGTGGCGAAGACGGAAAACGTAACGAGGCCAACGCCCAGCTTGCGGCCGGCCAGGATGTAGTCGGCCTCGTTGGCCATGCGCCTGGATACCCAAGTGCCGATGGCGAACTGGAACAGCACATAGCCCAGTATGGCGAGCAGCAACCAGTTCACGGCATCCCCCGGCGGCGCGTCGGCGCGCAGTGTGGATTGCACGCAGAACCCGCCAATGCAACCGACAGTGAAGCTCCTGCTCGGCCCGTTTCGCACATGCAGGACCATCAACAGGATGCGGCGGGCCTGCCGCAGATCGTCCTTGTTTGTGTGCTTACGCTGACAACGAGCATTTCGTGCGGGAATCCCCATATGCTGTCGGTCAGCGGGGACGAGGCCAGAGCGGGCGATCTCTTGAGACCAATCGTGCGGTACTTCCGGCCAACCGTTTCCTGCCTCACCGCTGCCGCGTTGATCCTGGCCCAGGTGCCTGCCGCGCGCGCCGCGTCGGCCATGACGCGGGCCGAATACGAGGCCTGCCAGGCGGGCGACGAGGCGGGTTTCCGCCGCGCCATCGAGCAGCTCACGCGCCGCGGGCTCGAGACCGGCCTCGCCGGCGTCGACTACAAGGCCCTGGTCGCCGACGAATGGCGCCGGGGCAACATCGACGATCTCATCGACCGCGAGGTCGACCGCGCCATCAACGAGGTGCGGGAGGAATCGAGCTGGTTCAAGCTGTGGTCGTCGCTGGCCTCGCGGGAGCGCGCCCAGGAGCTCGCCACGACCGCGGCCGAGCGCGTCTATCGCTCCGACGCCATGAAGAAGGCCATCGAAGGGCTGGCCACCGGCATCGGCAAGGACATCGGCAAGCGCATCGAGCTCGCCACCATCGACACGGCCGCTCCGGCGACTCAGTGCATGCAGGCTTTCCTCGGCCGCCGGTACGGTGCCACCGTGGCGCGCGTCGTGGCCCACGGTGCGGGCAAGGAATACTCCGTCGATCCGGTCAAGGGCGGCGCCACGGTGTCCACCGGCCAGGTGCTGGCCGAGGGCAGCGAGGGGATTGCCGGCACCGTCGTGCTGGTGGTGCGCCGGCAGCTCGCCAACATGGCAGCGCGCATCGGACAGCGCATCGTCGGCTCCATCCTCAGCCGACTCGTCTCGGTGGTGGCGAGCGGCATCGGCCTCGTCCTGATCGCCAAGGACATCTGGGATTTCCGCTACGGCGTGCTGCCGATCGTGGCCACGGAGATGAAGGCCAAGGAGACCAAGGAGAAGGTGCGCGAGGAGCTCGCCAAGTCGGTCGCCGAGCAGATCCAGGACGGCATCAAGGACATCTCCGACAAGACCGCCGAGCGCGTGGTCGAGATCTGGCTCGAGTTCCGCCGTGCGCATGCAAAGGTGCTGGACCTTGCGGAGCGGCAGGATGGGTTCAAGCGCTTCCTCGAGACGGTGAGGGGCGAGGACCTGGCGCGCCTCGACGAGGTGGTCGGGCTGGTGCTCGCAGGAGAAGGCGAGGCCGGCGTGCTGAAGCGCCTCGGTGACGGCACGCTGCATCGCGCCGTCACAGGGCTGCCGCCGGGTGCGATCGAGATCGCGCACGAGGCGCGCGCGCTGGAACCGGCACTGCAGTGGGCAGCCGTTGCCGGCGATGCATTGCCGAAGGTCGTCGAATACGATCTGCACCGCAGGGCCAACGCAGCGGACTTCAGCAAGGCCAGCCTGCAGCGCCTGCTGAGCCTCGACGACCGGGTGGCGATCACGCGCCTGGCCTCGCTGACGGCAGCCGCGCGCACGCCCCTGTTCGAACTGGAGCCGGGCGAGCTCAAATCCCTGGCACGCAGCCTCGACGAGCCGCAGCTCGACAGCCTCTCGCGCTACCTCACCGGTCTTGATCGCAGCTCGGCGCAGCGCATCCTGCGGGTCGTGGCGCAGACGCCGGCCCGCATGGTCGAGCTCGGCAAGCCGCGGGTGCGCGACGCCATCCTCGCCTCCAGCGATCAGTCGGCAGCGGTCAACATGATGCTGCAGATCAACTCGGTTCCCGACCCCAACGCCATGATGGATCACGTACGGCTCGTGATCGACGGGCGCGTGAGCCCGCTGCTGCTGTGGGAGAAGTACCCGGTGACGCTGGTGGCAACCGCTTTCCTGGCGCTGGCCCTGCTGCTGATGCTGAAGCGGCTCATGTTCGGGTCGCGGCCGCGGATCATCGTGGAGACCGCCGGCAGCCGCGAAGGCCGGCGCTGATGCGGCTGCTCACCACCGAAATCGTGTCCGACCGGCCGATCGATGCAGGCGAGATCGTCTATGCCTGCGCGGTGAGCGGCGCCAACCTGCTGCGCGACATGCGCGAGGCCGTCGTCAACACGATCGGTGGCCACATGACCAAGTACGAGGCGCTGCTGGACCAGACCATTGCGCGGGCCCTCGACGTGCTCTCCGAGCGCGCCCGCGCCAAGGGTTATGACGGCGTGCTCGGCATCCGCATCTCGCATCCGACCATCACCAGCGGCGCCATCGAGGTGGTCGTGGCCGGCACCGGGTTTCGCTATCGCGGAACGTGAGCAGCGCCTGCGCCTGTGGCCCGAACGTCGCTGTCCGGCGCCGGCAGGAGCGGCCCGCAGGTTTCCCACAGGGCATTTCGGAGCTCCGCTGTCACGGGAGGGGCCTCTCTTCTATAAGCCCGCGGCTCGGTGACTGCCCGTCCTTGAGTCGCTCGCGCGCCGGGATGGCAGGGCCCTAGAGGGAGAATGGACTGATGGCTTTGAAGGCTCCAGGCATCCTGATCTTCACGCTCTCGATCATCCTGTCGCTGGCCGTGCTCTTCACGCGCGTGTTCGGGGCCAACGTCCCGCTGCTCACGGCCGACGCGGCGCAGTTCTACGCCATGTGGGGCGCCTATCTCGTGCTGGTGCTCGGCTGCGTCATGCGCGGGCTGTAGGATCACCAAGGCTCGCCGCGCGATCGTGTGCCGATCTGTCGCGCGGCCTTTGGCGCTCTGGAAAGCATGCCTTGCGGGCCCCTTTATCCCGCAATGGAGAAGGAGCGCGACACAGGCTTGGGCCATCCACATCCGCGACGGGCATGGCGGTCTGTTCGCGAGATTGTGGTTGCCGTCCTTCTGACGATCGCCGCCCTCGCCTTCATCACCACGGCAATGCTGCGCAGCAGCAAGGCTCCGGGGTCGACGCCGGCCTATGAGACGGCGCGCCAGCCGCAGCCGCAATAGCGACACCGCAGTCGCCTGCCCCATCGCCTCTTTGCGTCGCCCGATCTTCATCCAGGCCCGCCCGCGCAAGGTGTGCATTGCCGGGAGCGCGCTCGTGCGCTTTGCTGTCCCGGCGCACGCGAGCGAGGAGCAGCCGATGACCCCGGAAGAAAAGCTTGCCTCGATGGGCCTGGTGCTTCCCGACGTCCCCAAGCCGGTCGGCACCTACGTGCCGTTCAAGATCAGCGGCGACATGCTCTACCTGTCAGGGCAGGGGCCGCGCCGTCCCGATGGCTCCTTCGCGACCGGCAAGGTCGGGCGGGATGTCACCGTTGAGGAGGCCTACGGACATGCCGAGCTGGTTGGGCTGGGCCTCCTGGCCGCCGCCAGGATGGCAGCCGGCGATCTGTCCCGCATCGAGGTGGTCAAGCTGCTCGGCATGGTCAACGCGGCGCCCGACTTCACCGACCAGCCGCAGGTGATCAACGGCTGCTCGGACCTGTTCGTGGCGGTGCTCGGCGAACGGGGGCGCCATGCCCGCTCGGCGGTCGGCATGGGCTCGCTGCCGATGCAGATCACGGTCGAGATCGAAGCCGTCATGCGCATCCACACCTGAGGCGCCTCTCCCTCTCCCCGTTCTTGAGGGGGAGGGCCGGGGTGAGGGGCAGCCGCTCGCTCCAACGCCGCTGTTTTGCCGGCATGGGGCAAGGCAACGCTACGGAAGGTATCCCTTCTCGAGGTCCATCGCCTGCCGCAGCACCTCACGCCCCGAGGTATCGAGCACCGCCAGGGTCCAAGTGACGTTGGTGCCCTTCTCGAACGAGGTGGTGGAGCGCAGGCGGGCGCTCAGCGTATGGCCGGCAGCGACCTCGATGGGCTTGCCGGCGGGAAGGTACAGTTGCTCCCAATGCGTCCGCGGCGCCCCGGGGCCTGTGCAAAGCTCGACGCCCGGCACCAGCTCGGCCGACCACCAGAGCGCGACGCCGTAGATTGCCGTCGCCCGGGACATGCGCCATGAGGCCTCGCCGGCACGCGTCGTCTTGTTGCGGCGCTCGAAGACCACCTTGTCCCACGCACGCGCCGCCCTGCCGCCCTCCAGCAGACCGGCGGGATCGAGCCAGCGCACGTAGATGTTGTTGAGGCTCATGGCCCTGGCCTGGCCGAAATCGAGACCAAAGCCGACCTCGTCCCAGGCCACGAGCTCGCGATAGAGGCGCTCGGCCGTCACCGGGCAAACGAACTGCTCTACGCTGCGGGGCACGATGGTGCCGCCAGGCGCGAGGAAGCGCGCATGCGCATCGTTGAGGGTGGCGATGATATTTTCCTCGAAGGGGTAGTTGCCGAGCGTCTCCGAGACGACGACGTCGACGCGGTCGGGATCTGCGACGTCGGTGGAGTGCACCTGCGCGATGCGGCAGTTGGCGAGCCGGTTGTGCCGCAGCAGCTTGCGGGCGACGGCGGCGATCTCGCCGCTCTCGTAGAGATCGACGCGCCGTGCACCGAGCCTGGCCGCCAGGAAGCCGAGAAAGCCGGTGCCC
>DATFCC010000314.1:0-2604 GCA_035253505.1 Hyphomicrobiaceae bacterium | reverse complement strand
AACCTGCCGGCGCTCATGATCTCGGTGGTCATTCCAACACTGAACGCGGAGGCAACGCTGAGCGCGACCTTGGCTGCCCTTGTCCCTGCCGCGGTCGATGGGCTCGTGCGCGAGGTCATTATCGCGGACGCCGGATCGGAGGATCGCACGGGCAAAATTGTCGATAGCGCCGGCGCCACCTTGGTGCCCTGCGAGAAGGGGCGCGGGCGGCAACTGGCAGCCGGTGCGCGGCAGGCGCGCTTTCCCTGGCTGCTGTTCCTGCACGCCGATACCGTCTTGGCGCAAGGCTGGGAACGGGAGGCGTCGATTTTCATGCAGCGGGTAGACCGGGAGGAGCAGCCGCCGGCGGCGGCGGCGTTCCGGTTCGAGCTCGACGACGAGGGTGCGCGCCCGCGGGTGCTGGAGCGACTGGTGGCGCTCAGATGCGCCCTGTTGCGCCTTCCCTATGGGGACCAGGGACTGCTCATCTCCAGGCGGCTCTACGATGAGGTCGGCGGCTATCGCCCGCTGGAGCTGATGGAGGACGTGGATCTCGTACGGCGGCTCGGGCGCCGCCGCACCGTCATACTGCGTTCACGCGCGATCACCAGCGCCGAGCGCTTTCGCCGCCAGGGCTACCTGCGCCGGTCGGCGCGCAACATCCTCTGCCTCACGCTCTATTCGCTGCGCGTGCCAACGCGCGTGATCGGCCGGCTTTACGGTTGAGCATGTCATTGTATTGACACATCAACTCTCCGTGAGGGCCGGATGCCCATTCGCGCGCGAGCGTCTACACGCGTGTGCGGCTATGCGTACAAACGCAGGGAGTGGCAAACATGCACAGCATATCTCGGCGCGCCTTCGTCATTTCGGCGGCAACCGCCGGCGCAGCGTTCGGTCTGGACAAGCCCTTGGAGTTCATCGGGCCGGCATTCGCGCAAGGGGGCGGTGCGGAAATCACAAAGTTCAAGGTCGGCGATATCGAGGTCACGCAGCTCTACGACGGTGTCTGGGAGAAGGCGCATGACCCCGGTTTCGTCAAGAATGCCTCCCTCGACGACGTCAAGGCGGGCCTCAAGGCAGGCGGTCTCACGGATGCTCATGTCCCGATACCCTTCACCGTGACCGCGGTCACCATCGGCGGCAAGACCGTGCTGTTCGATTCCGGCACCGGCGCCCAGCTCGCGCCGACTGCGGGCCTCATCACCAAGAACGACCTCTTGAAAAAGGCAGGTCTCGATCCCGAGAAGATCGAGACCATCGTCATCACGCACTTCCACGCCGATCACATCTCGGGGCTGATGGCAAAGGACACCAACGCGCCGATCTTCCCGAAGGCCGCCATCTACACGCCCGCGAAGGAATACAAGTTCTGGACCGACCCCGGCACGACGGCGGGCGCGGCCAAGCGCATCCAGGCCGTCTTCCCGGGCTGGAAGAACATCGAGCAGTATGAGGGTGACAAGGCCGTGGTGCCGGGCGTGCAGGCGGTCGCCACCAACGGGCACACGCCGGGTCATACCAGCTACCTGATGGGCTCGGGCAGCCAGCAGCTCCTCGTGCTGGGTGACGTCACCAACATCCCCGCGCTATTCGTGAAGAATCCGGGATGGCACGCGGCGTTCGATGCGGACGCCGCCATGGCCGAAGCCAACCGGCGCAAGATCTTCGATCGCGCCATTGCCGACAAGATCACGATCACGGGATATCATTACGGGGTCCCCGGCGCGGGCACGATCCAGAAGGATGGCAACGGCTACGCGTTCGTTCCCGTCAAAGCCTGAGCGGCGCAGGGCCGGGGCGATGGCCCGTCCTTATGCTCCGATGCAAAGGAAGGCGTCGCGCAAACGCGCGGCGCCTTATCGCTTTCGGCTGGTCGTCATGGTCAAGGCGCCCGTGGCCGGTGCCGTCAAGACGCGGCTCGCGCGCGATCTCGGTGTGGCTGCGGCGTGCCGCTTTGCCAGGCACACGGCGGCGGCCGTCCTGCAGCGGGTCGCTGGCGATTCACGTTGGCAGACGGTGCTCGCCGTCGCGCCCGATGCCGCGCTCGCCGCCCGATGGTGGGATCGGGGCCTGCCCCGCATGGGGCAGGGCAGCGGTGATCTCGGGCGCCGCATGGCGTCTCTGATCAGGGCGATGCCGCCAGGGCCCGTCGTGATCGTGGGCAGCGATATCCCGAACATCACGCCGGCGCCGCTCGCCAGCGCTTTTCGCGAGCTCAGCCGTCATCAAGCCGTCTTCGGCCCCGCGGAGGACGGCGGCTACTGGCTGGTCGGCTTGAACTGGCGGGCGCGCGCGGTTGCCGCCTTTGTCGGCGTGCGCTGGTCGAGCCGCCATGCTCTCGCCGACACCGTTGCCAACCTCCGTGGCCGCTCGGTCGCGTACGTTGCGAACCTGGCGGATGTCGATGACGGGGAGGCCTTGGTTAAGCATTCCGGCCGGCTCGGGCGCAGGGTTGCGAACCCGTGCCGTTGAGCCAGCGTTCTCCTCTGCGGAGCCGCCCTCAGCCGATGGCGATGGCCAGGCCTGCAGACGGCTGATAGTATCGAGTTATCAAAAAGATCGTGGAGGCTCGTATGCGTAGAGCGTTGCTTGCCTTGATCCTTGCAGGTGTCGCGTTGGCGG
>DATFCC010000313.1:0-3892 GCA_035253505.1 Hyphomicrobiaceae bacterium | reverse complement strand
GTTCCGGCCGTGCCGGTGCGCCCCGCCGCAGGGACGGCGCGCGACAACCTGCAGCGCATCGGCAGCGTGGATGCCGGGATGGAGAGCCAGCTTGCGGCACAAGGCGTTACGCGCTACGCGCAGATCGCCCAGTGGTCGCCGGCCGATGTGGCGCGCTTGGAAGCCGTGCTCGGCGCGGCCGGGCGGATCGGCCGGGAGAACTGGATCGAGCAGGCGCAGATCCTCAGTCGTGGCGGCGATACGGCCTACTCGCGCGACTACGACCGGCGTTCCGCTGCATCCGGCAGCGAGGCTGCCGTTTCCGCCGGCACGGGCGCCAGCGCGGCGGGCCGGGGCGACCTCGGTTTCCTGCGCTCGGTGCGTTCGGCCGCCTATCATGGCGCAACACCCCTTACGCCGGCGCAGCACCCCGCCCAGTTCGAGGACCTCAAGCGCATCCGCGGCATCGGCGTGCTGATCGAGAGGAGGCTCAATCAGCTCGGCGTGGTGAGCTACGAGCAGATCGCCAACTGGACGGCCGACGAGATCGCACGCGTCAGCCAGTCGCTCGATTTCAAGGGCCGCATCGAGCGCGAGAACTGGGTCGAGCAGGCGCGGATCCTGGCTTCCGGCGGGGCCACCGAGTTCTCGCGGCGCGTCGACCGCGGCGAGGTGGAGACCAGCCGCTACCGGCCGTGAGTGAGGCGGTGTAGGCTCGATCACGCGTCAGCCACGACGATGCGAATGGCCGGGCGCGTGAACAGTGCGTCCCCTCCGCACCTCCAGATTGCTCTTCATCGCTCGCGACGCCCATGACCCGCCACGTCCGCAACATCCTTTTCATCATGTGCGACCAGCTTCGGTGGGACTACCTCTCCTGCTACGGCCACCCGCGGCTGCACACGCCGAATATCGACGGGCTGGCAGCCAGGGGCGTGCGCTTCACGCGCGCCTACGTGCAGTCTCCCATCTGCGGCGCCTCGCGCATGAGCTTCTACACGGGTCGCTACGTGCAGTCGCACGGCGCGGCCTGGAACGGCTATCCGCTCAAGGTCGGCGAGATGACGCTCGGCGACTACCTGCGACCGCTCGGCGTCGACACGGTTCTGGTGGGCAAGACGCATATGCGCGCGGATCGGGAGGGAATGGAGCGGCTCGGCATCGACCCCGGCTCCATCATCGGCGTGCGCGTCGCCGAGTGCGGCTTCGACCCCTATGAGCGCGACGACGGGCTCCACGCCGTCGGCCCCGACGGCCGCTACGATCCGCAGGTGCCCCGCTACAACGCCTATCTCAACGACCAGGGCTACACGGGCGACAACCCCTGGCACGATTGGGCGAACGCGGCACTGGGCGAGGGCAACCGCCTCGCCTCGGGCTGGGCCATGCGTCACGCGCGCAAGCCCGCACGCGTCAAGGAGGACGATTCGGAAACGCCCTACATGACCCGACGGGCCATGGACTTCATCACGCAGGCTGGCTCGCGCCCGTGGTGTCTGCACCTCTCCTACATCAAGCCGCACTGGCCCTACATCGCACCCGCGCCCTACAATGCCATGTACGGTGCAGCGGACGTCCTGCCGGTGGTTCGGTCGGAAGAGGAGCGCCGCGACCCTCACCCGATCCTCGCCGAGTTCATGAACCTGCGCGTCTCCCAGAGCTTTGCGCGCGACGAGGTTCGCGCAGAGGTGGTGCCCGTCTACATGGGCCTCATCAAGCAGATCGACGATCAGATCGGCGTGCTGTTCCGCTTCCTCAAGGAGCGCGGCCTGTTCGAGAACACCATGATCGTGTTCACGTCCGACCACGGCGACTACCTCGGCGACCATTGGATGGGCGAGAAGGACCTGTTCCACGAGCCGTCGGTGAAGGTGCCCCTCATCGTCTATGATCCCTCTGCCGCCGCCGACGCCGCGCGCGGGTCGCAGTGCGATGCGCTGGTGGAGTCGATCGACCTCGCGCCAACCTTTCTGGAGGCGGTGGGCGGCGATGCCGCCGGCCAGGCGCACCGGCTCGAAGGCCGCTCGCTCGCACCGTTCCTGCACGGCCGCGCACCAGCCGAATGGCGCGAGTTCGTCATCAGCGAGTACGACTACGCCATGCTGCCCTTCGCCAAGAAGCTCGGCATCGCCCCGCGCGACGCGCGCCTCTTCATGATCTCCGACCGGCGCTGGAAGCTCATCCACGCCCTGGGCTTCCGGCCGATGCTGTACGATCTGGAGGCCGATCCGCACGAGTTTCGCGATCTCGGCGAGGATCCCGCCCATGCCGCCGAGCGCGAGCGCCTGATGGCCGCGCTCAATGCGTGGGGCCTGCGGCTGTCCCAGCGCACGACCATGTCAGACCAGCAGATCCGCGAGCGGGGCGGCAAGTCGCAGCGGCGCGGCATCCTCATCGGCGTATGGGACGAGGCCGACATTCCAGCCGAGCTGTGGAGCAGATACCTGGGCGAGGAGCAATGATGAGCGCGCCGTTGCCGGCCGTCTCGCGCGAGGCGATCGCCGAAACCCATGCACGCATTCGCCAGCACATCCGGCGCACGCCAGTCCTCGAGCTTGCCGCCCGCGACCTGGGGCTTGCGGATTTCGCCCCCGTCCTGAAGCTCGAGCTGGCGCAGCACTCGGGCTCCTTCAAGGTGCGGGGAGCCTTCGCCAATCTCACCCTGCGCAAGATCCCGCGGGCGGGGGTGGCCGCGGCATCGGGCGGCAACCACGGCGCGGCCGTGGCTTACGCCGCCATGCAGCTCGGGCACGCGGCGCGCATCTTCGTCCCCGAAATCTCCTCGCCCGCGAAGATCGCCCGCATCCGCGGCTACGGGGCGCACCTGGTCGTCGGCGGCAAGCTCTATGCGGAGGCGCTGGCTGCCTGCGAGGCCTACATCGCCGAGGCCGGCGCGCTCTCGGTGCATGCCTTCGATCAAGTCGAGACCATTCTCGGCCAGGGCACGGTGGGCGCCGAATGGGAGGAGCAGGCGCCCGGCCTCGACACGGTGCTGGTCGCGGTCGGCGGCGGCGGCCTGATCGGGGGTATCGCTGCCTGGTACGCGGGCCGCGTCAAAGTCATCGGCGTGGAGCCGCGCCTCGCACCGACGCTGCATGCGGCACTGGCTGCAGGGCGCCCCGTGGATGCACCCGCCGGCGGCATTGCCGCCGACTCGCTCGCCCCCAAGCGCATCGGCGAGCGCGTCTTTCCGATCGCTCGCCAGTATGTGGCCGCCGCCGTGCTGGTCGAGGACGACGCCATCGCCGCGGCGCAACGCACACTCTGGGATGTGGCCCGCATCGTCGCCGAGCCGGGTGCTGCGGCCCCGCTCGCCGCCCTTCTCGCCCGTGCCTACGTGCCGGATAAGGGAGAGCGCGTCGGCGTCCTCGTCTCCGGCGCCAACACCACGGCCGTGGCGTTCGACCGGTAGGCTATGCCGCCTCGACGCTGAGCGCGGCTTCCAGCCAGCCCTTGATCTTCTCGATGTCGGGCGGGTCGCCGTTGCGCAGCAGCCGCTGGCCGTCGGCGGAGGCCGCGAAGGCCAGCACGTCCGCGCACAGCTTGTCGGCCTCCGCCGCGGCAAGCGCACCGGCGGATCGATAGCCGGCGCCGACGAGCAGTTGCGCATGCGTGCCGCGCAACCCGGGCACGGCGCACACCAGGCGCGCCTGGTCCTGCCAGCTCGCAATCGTGTCCTCCGTGATGTGCCGGTTGGCGATCGAGGCGGCGAGTGCCGTGGGCTCCGCGTCGAGCAGGTCCTTGACCGTCTTCACGCCGTGCGGATAGAGGCGCGCGGCCGTCTTGGGTCCGATCGAGGGGGCATCGACCACGTCCTGCTCGAGCGTCAGGTGGAAGCGCGGCTCGCCGGCAGGCGGCGAGGCTTCGGGCGGCTCGGCCGCCTGCGTGCGCGGCGCCAACGGAACGACGGTCA
>DATFCC010000312.1:0-4453 GCA_035253505.1 Hyphomicrobiaceae bacterium | reverse complement strand
CGGCCCGCTCGCGTCATTGGCGGGCAGCGTCCGCCTTCGACCCGGCCGGGCCGGCCGCAGCGCGCGCCGGCGTCTCCTTCGGCAGCAGGACGATGAACCGGCCGGGGTGCTTGGTGACGCCCGCCAGGCGTCCGGCCGCATCGCCGGAACCGAAGTAGATGTCGCCGCGCTCCGGCCCCTTGATGGCCGAGCCGACATCCTGGGCGATCATCAGGCGGTTGAACGTGCCGGACTTGTCGACGTGCGTCATCCCTTCGCCGCTGACGTAGATCGGCAGCCCGAGCGTGTGGTGGCTGCTGTCGACGGCCAGGCTGCGGCCGGGCGTGAGCTGGGCGTTGAGGGCACCGCGCGGGCCGTCGCCCTCGCCGGGCTTCAGCTCGCGGAAGAAGACGTAGGAGGCGTTCTGCCAAAGCACGTTTTTGGCCCGCTCCGGGTCCGCCTTCAGCCAGCGCTTGAGGGCGCCCATCGATACCTTGTCGGCTGCCAGGATGCCCTTGTCGATCATGTAGCGGCCGATCGAGGTGTAGGGGTGGCCGTTCTTGCCGTCGTAGTGGATGCGGATGGTGGTGCCGTCGGTCAGCTTGACCCTGCCGGAGCCCTGCACCTGCAGGAAGAACACCTCGACGGGATCGGAGAGATAGACGAGCTCGAGGTTGCGATCCTTGAGCGCGCCCTGGTCGATCTCGGCTCGCGTCGGGTAGGGCTCGGTGCCCTTGTCGGTCTTGCGCGCATGCGTCAGCGACGCCCCCACCGTCCCGCGCTTGGTCTCATCGACGAGGTTCACCAGATCGGTCGGGCGCTTGTAGACCGGCGTCTGGAATTCGCCCTCGGCCTTGCGCGAGCCGTGCAACAGCACCTCGTAGTAGCCCGTCAGCAACCCCGGCGAGCCACCGTGCACGACGGCGTTGGGGACAAAATGCGCCTCGAAGAAGGCCCTGGCGGCGGCCCGACCGACCGGGCCCGGCATCTGGCTTGCCGCAACGCAGGCCGCGACCAGGCCGGCTGCTACGGACGGGGCTTTGTCGGCCGCTTGGCGCTCGCGCGCGGCGGCGATGATGCGCTCGCACGAGCGCTGGAACGCCTTGAACGCCGCCGCGTGGTCGTCGCTGCCCCAGTCCGGAACCTCGGCAAACGTCACCGGCTTGTACGTGACCGCTTGCTTCATGTCGGTGCCAGGCGGCTTGGCCGGCGAATTGGCCTCTCCCGGCCCGGCACTGCCGGCCCAGAGAGACGCGGCCAGCGCCAGAGCGACGGCACGGCAACACGCATGGCGCAACGGCAATGAGCTGCCCCCCGATGCAAGATCCCCCGCTCGTCTTCCCCAGACCGCGCCGGCTAGTTCGCCGCCTGCGTGGCAATCAACTTCCAGTTCGGGTCGCGCGAGACGGTCTCGCGCGCAAACGTCCAGATGTCCGTCACTTCCTTGATGCGCTTCGGGTCGCCGGATATCACCTCGCCGGCCTTGTCGCGCGTGGCGCTGATCAGCTCGCTGACGAACTTGATGGTGACGTTGGCGAAGCCGTTCTTGAGCTCGGCCTCGACGATGTCCGCCGACTTGATGCCGACGAAGCTCTGGTCGACCTGCTCGCCGCGACTCTCGCGGTCGGCGATGGCGCCGGCGAAGCCGTCGTAGACCTCGCGGCTGAGGAGGCTCTTCAGCGTCTTGCGGTTGCCCTCGGCGAACGCGGTGACGATCAGCTCGTAGGCGGCACGGGCGCCCTTGAGGAAGGTATCCGGCTCGAAGGTCTCATCCGCACGCACAATGTCGACAAGGCCCTTGGCCATGCCGGCGTTGCCGCCGGCGAGGCCCCGCACGCGCTCCTCCAGGTCAGCCCGCACCTGAGGCTCGACCGCGGGGCGCGGCTCCAGCTCCCCGTCGCGCTCGCGCCGCGGCAGCGTCACCACCTTGTCCTGCCCGGGCAGCTTGCCGTTGCGCTGTGCCGCCTCCTGCTGAGCCTTGTAGCGCTCATAGCGCGTCTGCTCATGGCCCGTGCGGCGACCGAGCACGCTGCGCAGCTTGAGAAAGATCACGACCGCCAGAACCAGAAACAGTACTGTGGATACGTCGATCCTGCCGTCCATAGCCGTGCTTTCGAGCAAGAGCCTCAGGCTAGTGCATGTAAGTCGCCCGGCGCGCGCTGACCAGACCCGCCCGCCAGCCATGTCTTTGCAGGGCCACCAGCGTGCCGCCGCCGCAGTAGGAAATCTTACGGCATCACAACGCACAAGCCAACCGTGGAGGCGTTGCCTATTGTGCCAATACCGATAAGAGGACCGGGCATGACGAGGTTGCTGCTGGGGCTCTTGCTGATTGCCTTGCCGTTGTGCGAGTTGGCGCTGCTGATCCGCACCGGGCAGGCCATCGGCTTCTGGGCAACGCTGGGGCTTGTGGCGGGCGCGGCCCTGGCAGGCGCGGCCGTCATGTCGCGCCAGGGTCTCACCGTGGCGCGCAAGACGCAGGCGGCAATCGCCCTCGGCCTGTCGCCGGCCGGTCCTGCGCTCGATGGCGCCTTCCTGCTGCTCGCGGGCGGTCTGCTGGTCATGCCTGGCTTCATCACCGATGGGCTGGCGCTGCTGCTGCTGATCCCACCGATGCGGCGCGCCGTGGCACGCTGGTGCGTGCGGCGCCTCGCCGAGAGCGTGCACCTCGAGCTCAAGGCACACGAGGCGAGGAGGCAGGGCAACACCCACGAGGCTCAGCCCAACCTCGCCGGCGGGCCCATCATCGAGGGCGAATTCGAGCGGCTATCGGAAAAGGCGCCGGCGCCGCATCCCGGCAACGGCGCCGATCGGCTATGATGGCCGCTCTTGCGGCAAAGCCCGGCTAGAAAGGAAGCGAGCGCATGGCGGAACCCACCGACAACGGCAGCCCGTCGGGAATGCAACCAGCGGGGTCCCCGCCCGCCGCGCAGGTGCGGGTCGTCGGCCAGTACATCAAGGACCTGTCGTTCGAGAACCCGAACGTGCGCAAGATGCTCGAAGGGCCGGGCGAGAAGCCGGCGCTTCGGGTGGAGGTGAATGTCAACGCCACCAAGGTGGCCGAGCGGATGTTCGAGAGCGCCATCATGTTCAAGGCCGAGGCCGCGAGCGGATCGGGCGTGATCTACGACCTGGAGCTTGCCTATGCCGGCATGTTCGAGGTCCAGAATGTGCCGGAGCAGGCGCTGGAGCCGCTGCTGCTCATCAATTGCCCCGCACTGCTGTTTCCGTTCCTGCGCCGCATCGTTGCCGACCTGACGCGCGAAGGCGGCTTCCCGCCGCTGCTGCTCGATCCGATCGACTTCGGCTCCCTGTTCATGCAGCGCCAGCAGCAGGGCCAGCCCGGCATGCAGGCGAGGGCAAATTGAGGCTGGCGCCGAATACACCCGATGAGACCGCGTAGGGCGCAATAGCGAAGCGTATTGCGCCGCGGGTCAGCCACGCGCATCGGGGGTGGTGCAATACGGCTTCGCCTATTGCACCCTACATGCACCCGTAGCGGATTGCCGTTCGGCTAGTCTAGGACTGTGGCGCGTCCGCGATGAAGCGCAGCCACAGGGCCTTGGGGCCCAGCGTCCTGACGAACTCGCGGTGCGCGGCTTCCGCCAGCGCATCCAGGCGGGGGCGGAGCGGAACGGGCCGCGGCTTGGCGGGGGCCGCGCGGAACTGCGCGGCGACCTCGGCAGCGCCCTGCCCGCCGAGCCCCAGCGTGGCCTGCCGCTCGCCGAGCAGCTCCACGTAGACGCCGGCCAGCAGCAGCGAATCCATCAAGGCGCCGTGCTTGGTGCGCTTGGAATTGTCGATGCCGTAGCGCTTGCACAGGGCGTCGAGACTGTTGGGCCCCGCCGGGTGGCGGCGCCGCGCCAGCGCCAGCGTGTCGACCACCCGCTCGGTGCGCAAGGCCGGCTTGGCCAGGCGCTTCAGCTCGGCATTGAGAAAGCCGATGTCGAACGTCGCGTTGTGCGCCACCAGAGGGTCGTCGCCGATGAACTCGAGGAAGCTGTCGGCGACGTCCTTGAACAGCGGCTTGTCCTTGAGGAACTCGGCCGTCAGCCCGTGCACGGCCACGGCATCGCGATGCAGGTCGCGCTCGGGATTGAGGTAGTGGTGGAACTCGCGCCCGGTCGGGATGCGGTTGACGATCTCCACGCAGCCGATCTCGATCAGGCGATCACCGCCGGCGGCATCGAGGCCGGTGGTCTCCGTGTCCATGACGATCTCGCGCAGCACATCGATCTCCATGCCAACGCGAGCACAAGCTGTTCCCTCTCCCCATTCTTCTTCAAACGGGCAGGGCTGTGGTGAGGGGCAGCACCTTGCTCCAACCTCGGTGCTCGCCGCTGCCCCTCGCCCCAACCCTCTCCCCGCGAGCGGGGAGAGGGAGAGAAAATGTCACGCCCAGTGCCGGGCGTAGGCCGTCCCCTGCCGACCTTGAAGCGATTCGACGATTTTATCGACCTGCGCTTCCGACGCG
>DATFCC010000311.1:0-6375 GCA_035253505.1 Hyphomicrobiaceae bacterium | reverse complement strand
CGGCCCGATCGTGGGCACGGACGGCGTGCGGCTGTCGCTGGAGGCGGGCGAGACGCTCGCGCTGATCGGCTCCAACGGCGCCGGCAAGTCGAGCACGCTCAAGGCGGTGCTCGGCATGGCGGGCTACACCCAGGGCCGTATCACGCTCGACGGCACCGACCTCAAGGGCCTCAAGCCATACCAGGTGATACGGCTCGGCGTCGGCTACTCGCCCGAGGGCCGGCGCGTCTTTCCGCAGCTCTCCGTGCTCGACAACCTGAAGGTCGGCGGTATCACCCGCGAGGCCGGCGATCTGCCAGAACGCATCGAGCGCATCTACGGCTATTTCCCGCGCCTGAAGGAGCGCGCCGGCCAGCGCGCCGGCAGCCTCTCGGGCGGCGAGCAGCAGATGCTGGCCATCGGCCGCGCGCTGATGTCCAAGCCCTCCCTGCTGATGCTGGACGAGCCCTCGCTCGGCCTTGCTCCCGTCATCGTGGAGCGCATCGGCGACATCCTGCAGGAAGTTCAGGCCTCCGAGGGCCTCGCCGTGCTGCTGGCGGAGCAGAACGCTACGTGGGCGCTATCGCTCGCCAGGCGCGCCGTGATCCTCGACCTCGGCCGCATCAGCATGACCGGTGATGCCGCCGCCCTGCTCGACGACCCCAGCGTGCGCAAGGCCTATCTCGGCGTGTAGCATCAAACCTTGGCTTTCAACCGCGCCAGCCGTAGTCCCTTCGTGCCGCCTCGGCGCTGACGTAGCCGTCCGCCACGTCCTCCGCCACCGCCTTCGGGTCGCGCTCGCTGGGATCGCCGTAGCCGCCGCCGCCGTTGAGCCTGAAGCTGACGACGTCGCCGCGCTGCAGCGGCCGCACGTCCTTCGAGCCCATCCGCTCGCCATTGCCGTCAGGGCCCAGCACGGTCTCGGCGAGGCTGCCGGACTGGCCGCCGAACAGGCCATAACCCGCGTGGCTGTGGCGCTCGCCGAGCAGCGTCATGAGGGCCTTGTCGGAGCACAGCTCGACGTCCTTGCGCACGCCGCAGCCGCCGCGCCAGCGGCCGGCACCGCCCGTGTCCGCCATCAGCTCGAAGCGGCGCACCAGCACGGGATTGATGGTCTCCTGCACCTCGACAGGGATGTTCGCGCAATTGACGACGGGGCTCAGGGCCTCCGCGCCGTCGTGCCCGGCGCGGGCTCCGTATCCCCCGAACATCAGGTCGTACATGATGAAGGGCTTGCCGGTCCTCTCGTTGACCCCGCCGATGTTGGGGTTGCTCCAGTGGGTGAACGAGGCGAAGGCCTTCTCCGGCAGCGCCTGCGCCAGCGCCCCGTTGATCACCTCGAAGATCCGGATCTGGATGATGGCGCGGCCCCCGCTCGGGGCGGGCTCGCGCGGGTTGAAGAAGGAGCCCTCGCGCGCCTTGACATGGATCGGCCGGATCATGCCGCCGTTCTGCGGCAGCAGCGCGTCGGTGAACACCTTGACGGCGAACAGCGTGTAGGCGCGCGTGTAGTTGATGTAGGAGTTGAGCGCCACCGGCACCTGGTCGGAGGAGCGCGAGAAGTCGACCGTGATCTCGTCGCCAGCCACTTCCACGTCCACCGCCACCTTGATCGGCCCGCACTCCGTGCCGCATTCGTCGAGCCAGTCCTCGCACGAGTAGCGGCCGTCGGGGATGGCGCGGATGAGCTCGCGCATGCGCGCTTCGGATCGATCGAGGATCTCGTCGACGGCCCGGTCGATCAGTTCGGTGCCGTGCTCGGCGTACAGGTTCTCCAGCCGCTGGGCGCCGACGAAATTGGCATTGCGCTGGGCGGTCAGGTCGCCGCGCAGGATCTCGGGCAGGCGCACGTTGCCGAGGATCAGCCGCAGCACGTCCTCGTCGAACTCGCCGCCGCGCATCACGCGAATTGGCAGGATGCGCAAGCCCTCCTGGAAGCGCTCGGTGATGCCCTGCACGCGCTGCGAGCCGGGGGCGGCGCCGCCGACGTCGATATGGTGCGCCGTGTTGATGAGGTAGCCGATCTGATCGGCTCCGAGGAATACGGGGCTGACGAAGAAGAAGTCGGGGTAATGCCCGGAGCCCAGCTTGGAGTCATTGAGCAGCACCCCGTCGCCCGGCTTGAGCGTGCCCGGCGGAAACACCTCCATCACCGTCTTGATGACGTAAGGCATGGAGCCCAGGTGGCCCGGCGTGAAGTTTCCCTGCGCCACGAGGCGGCCGTGGCGGTCGAAGATGGCGGTCGAGAAGTCCTGCCCTTCGCGCACGGCCTCGGAGAAGGCCGTCATCTGCAGCGTCGTGCCCATCTCCTCGGCGATCGACAGGAAGCCGTTCCACAGGATCGAAAGCGTGATGGGGCTGATCGGTTGCTTGCTCATGGTCGCCCCGGCGCCACTTGCTCGACGTTGTCATCCCGGAATTTCGCGCGAGCGAAAAATCCGGGACCCGGGGGAGGAAATGGACGGTGGCCCTGGCCCTTGGATCCGGCTCTGTGCGTCATGCTGAAAGCATGCCTGCGGCATGACGCGCTCCGGCCGGGATGACAGCGATGCGGTTCGACGTTGATCATGGCGATCAGCTCACTGGCAGCGTGATGACGAGGTGGCCGCGCGGGCTGAGCGCGGCCTGGCAGCCCGGCGGCAACAGGGTGGTGGCTTCGGCCTCCTCGATGATGGCCGGCCCCGCGATGACCTCGCCCACCGGCAGGGCGCCGCGATCGATCACGGCGCAGTCGCCGTAGCCGCCCTGCTCAGGGAGGTAGGCCTTGCGCGTCCCGCGGCGAAACTTCGCCGACCCCTGCGCCTTCCAGCTCCTGGCGCGGTGCGCGCCCTTGGTGGCATTGGCGACGGTGGCGACGACGTACCAGTCGACGGCCTCCACCAGCGCCCCCGCCTGCCGGTAGCCGTACTTCTTCTGGTAGACCTCCTCGAAACGGGCCGTCACCTGGCCGATGTAGTCGGAGCCGGCGGGGAGCTCCGGCAGATCGACGCGGATCTCGTGGCCCTGTCCGGCGTAGCGGAGGTAGGCGAAGCGGGCGAGCGCCGGCGTCATGCCCGGTCCCATGCGCTGCAGATCGGCAGCGAGGCGCGCCTCGAGCCGGCCGTAGATGTCGGTGATCTGGCGCTCCGCACCCGGCACCAGCTTCAGCACGTGCGTCATGGAGGCGTCGAGCTTGGCGTCGGCCTCGAGCATGCCGATCGCCGACCCGACGCCCGCCCCGAACGGCACGATGATCTTGGGAATGCCGAGCGCCAGGGCCAGCCGCGCCGCGTGCAGAGGGCCCGCGCCGCCGAACGCCACCAGCGCATACTTGCGCGGATCGCGCCCCCGCTCGATGGAGACGATGCGCATGGCGCGTTCCATGTTGGCGTTGGCGAGCGTATGGATGCCCCACGCCGCCTCGCCGAGCCCGAGGCCGAGCGGACCGGCGATGTGCCGCCGCACGGCCTCGCCGGCCGCCTGCGCGTCGAGCCGCATGGCCCCGCCGTTGAAGTAATCGGGATTGATGTAGCCGAGCAGGACGTTGGCGTCCGTGATGGTCGGCTCGGTGCCGCCGCGGCCGTAGCACACGGGCCCTGGATCGGCGCCGGCGCTCTCGGGCCCGACCTTGATGAGCCCCATGTCGGTGTGGGCGATGCTGCCGCCGCCCGCACCGATCTCGAGCAGCTCCACCGCCGGCACGTTGATCGGCAGGCCGCTGCCCTTGCGGTATCGAACCTGGTCGACCTCGAACGTCGGGGTAATCGCGGGCTCGCCGCGGTCGACAGCGCCGAGCTTGGCCGTGGTGCCGCCCATGTCGAAGGTCAGCACGCGGTCGAAGCCTTCCTCCCTGCCGATCGCGCCGCTCAGCAGCACGCCGGCAGCCGGCCCCGACTCCACGATGCGGATCGGCGTCTCGCAGGCGAGCTCGGACGACACCAGCCCGCCGTTCGACTGCATGATGAAGAGCTCGGAGCCGATGCCCTGCCGCTTCAGCGCGCCCGCCAGACGGCCCACATAGCGGCTGACGATCGGCTTGATGTAGGCATTGGCGACCGCGGTGCTGGCGCGCTCGTACTCGCGATACTTGGGCGAGACGTCCGAGGAGAGCGAGACGGCAGCGGAAGGCACGCGCCGGGCGAGGCTCGCGCCGATCGCCTTCTCGTGCGCCGGGTCCGCGTATGCGTGCAGGAGGCACACCGCGATCGACTCGTAGCTGTCGGCCGCGATCCGGGCCAGCACCTGCTCGACAGCGGCCGCATCGAGCGGCTGCTCGATGGTGCCGTCGGCCAGCGTGCGCTCGCCGACCTCGAAGATGTCGCGGCGGCGGACCAGCGGCACGGGCTTGGCCAGGTACATGTCGTAGGTGTCGTAGCGCTTCTGGCGCCCGATGATGAGCACGTCGCGAAAACCCGCGGTCGTGATCAGGGCCGTGCGCGCGCCCTTGCGCTCCAGGATAGCGTTGGTCGCCACCGTCGTCGCGTGCAGGATGCCCGACACTTCGCCGGGGTTCACGCCGGCGGTGCGCAGCAGCGTCTCCAGCCCTTCGAGCACGGCGACGGCCGGGTCGCGCGGTGTCGAGGGCACCTTGTGGAACCGCAGGATCCCGGCCCGGGCGTCCTCCAGCACGAAGTCGGTGAACGTTCCGCCGATATCGAAGGCTACGCGCATCGCGTGCGATCCGGCCCTGTTCGCGGCGATCGCGGACAGGGGTCGCGGCGACCGGGTGGCCGGTTCTTGGCCCTTCCGGCCGGCTCGCGTTCTGCCTCAGCGTGCATGTCGACCGGCATCGTTCCTCCGCGCGTGCGTCTGGCAACGCTACGCGAAGGAAAGCTCGCCCGGCAACCGCGGGGCGCGGCCGCCTGCCTCCCGCCCGGCGCAGGGCCGGATGGTCGCAACGGCACGTATGGGAACCGGCCGGATGGCTGCGCGGGCCGGATGCTGGAGGCCACGCCCGGAATCGAACCGGGGTGCACGGATTTGCAATCCGCTGCGTAACCACTCCGCCACGTGGCCTCGCTGCGGCAGCATCTATCACGCGGCGTTTCGGCGTGGCAATGGCGCTGCCGGGTGGGCCGGCGCGCGCCGGAATTCCTGTCTCATGCACAAGACATGCGCTGCAGGCCCATCCGGGCCGGCATACGGTTTGCGGCGATTGGCGGCACGGCGCGGGGCGCCGAGCCGCTGGCCCGGCCCCCGCCGTTTGGATAATGTCGCCCGGCGCGGCCCCTGTGCTTCGGCCGTCCACAACTGCGAGCGGGCACCGGCATGATCGACAGCAGCCAGCAGCGCATCAACATGGTGGAAAGCCAGGTGCGGCCCAGCGACGTTACCGACCGGCGCATCATCCGTGCCATGCTGGCGGTGCCGCGCGAAGCATTCGTCCCGGCCGGCCTGCGGGCGCTCGCCTACATGGACGAGGCGGTGCCGGCAGCCGATGGTGCAGGCACGCCGGAGCGCTGCCTGCTGGCGCCGCGCACGTTCGCGAAGCTGGTGCAGCTTGCCGAGATCGGAGCGGACGCGGCGGTTCTCGATGTCGGCTGTTGCACGGGATACTCTACCGCCGTGCTGTCCCGCCTGGCCAAGGCGGTGGTCGCCGTGGAGGTCGATGCCGGCTTGGCTGCGGCTGCCGGGCGCATCCTGCGCCAACAGGACGTGAACAACGCGGTGGTGATCGAGGGCCCCCTGGAGAAAGGGGCGCCCTCGCATGCGCCGTTCGCCGCCATCCTCCTCAACGGCGCGGTGGCGCAGGTGCCGGACGCCCTGCTCGGGCAGCTCAAGGATGGCGGGCGCCTCGTTGGTATCCTCGCCAACGGAGGCTTCGGCCGCGCTTGCGTGTGGCAGCGAACCGGCAGCGTGGTCGATTCCCGGCCGGTGTTCGATGCCGCCGCCCCGCCCCTGCCCGGCTTCGCGCGGACCGTGGATTTCGTTTTGTAAGACCGCCGCCGGCACGCGGAGCGTGCGGGTTGTGGACACCCCCGAGTGTTGAAAGTCTGCAACGCAAGGGCAAAATCTCCTGTCGCGAACGGCGGATTCTGCCTTTTCCTCCCGGGGGTTGTGAAATAACCACCCGAAACAGCGAATCGATAGACATCATCCCGCAGCGGTGCATGCGGACCCCCGTGCCAGGGGATTGCGATCGTGACTTGGGAAGCTGTGCGCGTCGGGCGGGCGGCGAGGGACACGTGAGAATTCCAGGTAGGCGCGGTTCCGCCGGATTGGCCTCGGTCATCCTTGCGGCAAGCGCCGCGGGCGCGCTCCTGTGCACCGCTGCCGTTCCGGCATCGGCGGAGACGCTGCTGCAGGCGCTGGCGTCGGCCTACAAGTTCAACCCGCGGCTGGATGCGGCGCGGGCCACGCTGCGCGCCACCGACGAGGAGGTGCCGCGCGCCCTGTCGGGCTACCGCCCGGTGGTGA